>NZ_JBWKXT010000002.1:0-48532 GCF_059423245.1 Pseudomonas sp. GW460-LB5 | reverse complement strand
CCTGAAGCCTGCGCGATTACCTGTGGGAGCGGGTTTACCCGCGAAGAATCCAACACGGTGAATGGCACCGGCTCCGCCGGAGTTCGCGGGGCAAGCCCGCTCCCACAGTGATCGCGCTAGCTCTCGGGTGTTGCGCAATACAGTTGTCACCACAGGTACTGCATAAGCCTGAAGCCTGCGCGATTACCTGTGGGAGCGGGCGTGCCCGCGAAGAATCCAGCGCGGTGAATGGCACCGGCTTCGCCGGTGTTCGCGGGGCAAGCCCGCTCCCACAATGATCGCGCTAGCTCTCAGGTGTTGTGCAAGACAGTTGTCCCCACAGGTACTGCATAAGCCTGAAGCCTGCGCGATTACCTGTGGGAGCGGGTTTACCCGCGAAGAATCCAACACGGTGAATGGCACCGGCTCCGCCGGTGTTCGCGGGTAAGCCCGGTCCCACTGTGATCGTGCAAACTTCATCGTGTGAGCAAGACGGTTGCTCCCGCAAAGCCACATTGCCGGTCGAATCAGGCTGTGGCCAATACCGCCATGGCTTTCTCCAGCGCCATACGCGCGCGCTGTTCGCCGCTGATGCCCTGCTCAAGCAACTGCCGAGTGGGGATTTCCAGGCTTAGCGGCACGGTTGGCGGCAAGCCGCGCAGCAAGCTGACCAGATCGGCATCGCCGTCACCAGGGAAGCGCCGCTCGTTACGCGCCTGGCGCAGGATTTCGTCCATGTCGGCCGGTACCGGGCCGGCGACGTCGCACAGCTGGGCGTAGCGCATGCGCTGCGGCGCCAGTTGTGCCAGGTCGTCCAGCGAAGACCGGGAGCGATTGAAGTGGAAGGCATCCACCAGTACGCAGCCATTGCTGCGGTCGGCGTTGGCCACCACCCGCATGGCCTGGCTCAGGTCGCGCACATCAGTCCAGGGCATGAACTCCAGATGCGGGTAAATGCCATACCCCGCTGCCAGGTCACACAACGCGGCAAAGCGCTCGGTCAGACGGGCTTCATCCGGGTCGTTGCCAGCCACCAGCAGCTCTGTGCCACCCAGCTCGGCGCCTACCGCCAGAATAGGCTCGAAATCGGCCACGCAGGTTTCGGGCTTCAGGCGCAGTATCTCCAGGTCGAGCACCTTGATACCGGTGTCGCGCAGGCGCGCCTGGGTGTGCCGGCGCAGGTCGGCGTCGGCCACCAGCGGGAAATGCTGCTCCTGTTCGGTGGCCGGCACCAGGCGCAGGCCAACGTGGCTGTAACCGGCGCGGGCAGCTGCCTCGACCATGTCCGGCGGGGACAGTTCGAGGACCGTCAGGGCGGCGAGGGAGAAAATTCGATCAGTCATTGTTCGTCACCAAAAATAAGTCAAGGTCGGCTTAGGCAATCTGCTCGGGCGCACAGGCTCGGCCGCTTTGTGAGGCCTGGCGAATGGCTTCGACCAGCGCCAGGGTGCGGCCAGCGTCGGCAGCGTCGATCAGCGGCGCCTGCTCACCGCGGGCAACCCGCACGAAATGCTGCAACTGCAAGGTCAATGCCTCGCCGCCAGGAATGGTTTCTTCCCTCTGCAGCAGCGGCGTGTGCCAGCCCGACCCCGCCTCGGCGTAGTGCCAGCGCTTGAGCTGGGGAATGCTCAACGCCCCTTGGGTGCCAGCCAGCAGATAGCACGGCTGGCCATCCTGGCGCGGGTACATCGGGCTTTCGCCAGAGTCCAGCTCCCAGCTCCAGGGCGCGGCTACCGCATCGGAGCCGGTGAGGCTGCCCAGCGCACCGTTGGCGAACTGCAAAAGCACCGCCGCGCTGTCTTCGTTGGCAAAACCGCGTACGTCGTTACGGGTGAATGCCTGCACCTGCACCACCTCGCCGCACAGATGGCGGAGCAGGTCGAGGTCATGGATCAGGTTGGTCAGCAAGAAGCCAGCCCCCGGCTCGCGACGCCATGGGGTGTCGAAGTAGCTGTCAGGTTTTTGCAGCTGCCACAGTGCGGTGACGTTGATCAGCCGGCCCAGCTTGCCGTCGGCAATCACCTGGTGCGCCTTGGTGATCAGTGGATTGTGCCGCCGGTGATGGCCAACCAGCACCGGTACACCCCGGCTGCGCGATGCCTCTACCAACGCACGGACTTCATCCAGGTGCACACCCACCGGTTTCTCGACCAGCACTGGCACGCCAGCCTCGATGCAATCCAGCGCGGTCGCCACATGCAGGTTGTTCGGGTTGGCAACGATCACTGCCTCGGGGCGCACACGCTCCAGCATCTGTCGGTGGTCGGCAAAACAGGGCACACCCCATTCGGCGGCAAAAACTTCGGCCTGCGGACCGGGGTCGGCTATCGCACACAGTTGGGCTTGCGGCACATTACGCAAGTGCTGGTAGTGCTGGCGGCCCATGATGCCGGCGCCGATCAGGGCAATACGAAGGGGTGCGTTCAACAGCCTGTCCTCTTGTGATTGTTGTTGTGCTGATTCTGAAACCAGATTCCAGAATCAGTACTCGACAATTTAGAACCATGTTCAGTTTTTCAAAAGAACCGGCAGAACAGACTGTGCGGTAATCGACCAGTAATGTGCCTTCAGGCGAATAATTCGCTTGCCCGGCTAGCAGCGGACAGCTCTTGCGCCGCCGCCAGCAACAGAGGCGCCAGTTCTGCCAGGCGGCTTTGCGCCATCCGTGCGCTGGGGCCGGCAATGCTTAATACGCCGATCACCTCGTCAGTTTGCGGGCGACGCACCACCGCCGCCAAGGCCGAGGTCCCGACGGCCGAGGTTTCCTCCACCCAGGCATATCCCAGCTCCCGGGCACGGTGCAGGTAGGCGAGCAGCGCGTCGGTGGAGCGTGGCGCGTTCGGGCCGAACTGTGAAGGGTCGGCAATGCCCTGGCGCAACACCATCTGCAGCGCCTGCTCATCGTCCAGGCTGGCCAGCCAGGCGTGCCCGGAGGCGGTGTAGAACAGCGGCGCATCGCGGCCCATGTCCGGGTCGTAGCGCAGCCCGGAGCGGGCGCCTTGGGACTTGGCGATCCAGGTCTGCCGGGCACCGTCGATCACCCCAAGGCGCACCAGCTCACCGCTGTCTTGGGCCAGGCGGTCGAGAATCGGCTGGATGATGTCGGCGCCGTTGCTGGACAGGTAACGAAACCCAAGCGCCACCAGCTTTGCCGTTAACTGGTAGCGGCTGTTGTCGCGGTTCTGCCGCACATAGCCCAGCCGCACCAGCTCGGTGAGCATGCGGTGGGCTGCGCTCTTGGGAATGTCCAGGCGCTCGGCCAGGGTTTGCAATGGCAGCCCCTGAGGTTCACCGGTAAGGCTTTCTACAAGACTGAAGGCGCGTTCGATCTGACTACCAGCCATGACACAGGTCCCTGAATTTTTTGCGGATTCTAGAAGATGATTCCACATCAGCGGTAGAGGGCGCAGCCAGGACGCGGTGAAATGTCCGGTTATCGCCCAGTAGTTGCCTTACCAAGCGGCTATGCCCTTGCAGGCACAGGCGCTGCGGACAAAAATATGGAACCTTGTTCTAATAACAAAACAGGAACGCCGCAATGCCTTCTGCTGCTCTTGATACCGAATACGATGTACTGGTCATAGGCTCCGGCGCCGCCGGGCTGGCTGCGGCCGTGACGGCTGCGTGGCATGGGCAGAAGGTGATTGTGCTAGAGAAGGAGCCCGTGTTTGGCGGTGCCACCGCCTGGTCTGGCGGCTGGGCATGGGTGCCACGCAACCCCTTGGCACAGCGGGCGGGCATTGTGGAAGACATCGAGCAGCCACGCACCTACCTGCGCAATGAGCTGGGGGCGTATTACAACGCCGAGCGCGTGGATGCCTTCCTCGAGGCCTGCCCGCATATGGTGGCGTTCTTCGAGAAGCACACAGCCCTGCAGTTTGCCGACGGCAACGGTATTCCGGACATGCATGGCGACACGCCAGGTGCCGCCCAGGGCGGGCACCAGGTGATCGCTGCGCCGTACGATGCCCGCCAGGTTGGCGCCTTGCTGCCACGCCTGCGCAAGACCCTTCGCGAAACCTCGTTCATGGGCATGCCGATCATGGCCGGCGCCGACCTTGCCGCCTTCCTCAACATGACCCGGTCGCCCAAGGCCTTGCTGCACGTGTGCAAACGTTTTGGCCGGCACCTGTATCACCTGGCCCGGTATGGCCGGGCGATGCACCTGGTCAATGGTGTGGCGCTGGTGGCGCGCCTGGCCAAGTCGGCACAAGACCTGGGCGTGCACCTGCAGGAATCGGCGCCGGCCAAACGCCTGCTGGTCGAAGATGGCCAGGTGCGAGGGGTGCTGGTGAGCACACCGAAAGGTGATCGGCAGATCCGGGCCAGGGCCGTGGTACTCGCGGCAGGTGGCTTCCCCAACGACAACGTCCGGCGCCGGCAGCTTTTCCCGCGTGATGCCAGCGGCTACGACAACCTCGCCCTGCCGCCACAGGGTTGTTCCGGTGACGGGCTGCGCCTGGGTGAGTCGGCCGGTGGCGTGGTCGCCACCGACCTCAAATCGCCTGTGGCCTGGGCACCGGTTTCGCAAGTGCCGCACCGCGATGGCAGCGTCGGCCACTTCCCGCACATCATCGAGCGCGGCAAGCCCGGCATCATAGGCGTGTTGGCCAACGGCAAGCGTTTTGTCAATGAAGCGCATGGCTATTACGACTATGTGTCTGCCATGGTCGCGGCGGTGCCGCCGGCTGAGGAAGTGTGCTCATGGCTGGTCTGCGACCATCGCTTCTTGCGCCGCTATGGCCTGGGCCATGCCCGCCCGGCACCGCTGCCGGTATGGCCGCATGTGCGCAATGGCTACCTCAAACGTGGCGCCACGCTGGAACAACTTGCCCAGGCCTGTGGGATCGACCCGTCCGGGTTACGCGCCACGGTGGATGACTTCAACACCCATGCCCGCAAAGGCCAGGACCCGGCATTTGGCCGTGGCTCTACACCGTTCAACCGCAAACAGGGCGACCCGCTGTACAAAGGGCCCAACCCTTGTGTAGCGCCCATCGAGCATGGCCCGTTCTATGCGGTGAAGGTGAAGCCTGGCTGCTTTGGCACCTTTGCCGGGCTGCGCACCGATGGCAGTGCCCGCGTGCTGGATGAGGCCGGGCAGCCGATCCCGGGGCTGTATGCGGCGGGTACAGACATGGCCAGCGTGTTTGGTGGCTGGTACCCGTCGGGTGGCATCAACCTGGGCCCGGCGCTTACCTTTGGTTATGTGGCCGGACGGCACATTGCCGGGGTGCAAGGGTACGAGTGAGGTACGCCGAAAGGTTTGCAGCGTTTGCAAGATCGAGCGCCGCGCGGGCGGCGCTCGATCTCACAGGCGCTGAAACTGCTGCGGCGGACATAACTGTCAGCCTGATCTGATTTTTTGTCGCCCGATGCTTGCATCAGGTGGCAGGCATTCCTGCGCTCGAAGTTGTCGGCAATCGCCATCACCCGTTCGGCAATGCCGGGTGCTCTGCGAACCTCAGCCGCGCAACTGGTACCAGGTAGTCTTTAGCTGCGAATACTTGTCGAACGAATGCAGCGACAGGTCGCGCCCGAACCCCGACTGCTTGCCACCGCCGAAGGGCACCGTCACATCCAGCGCATCGACCGTGTTCACCGACACGGTGCCGGCTTTCAACGCCCTCGCTACCCGGTGCACCTGGTTGAAGTCATCGCTCCACACCGATGCCGCCAGCCCATAGATGCTGTCGTTGGCCAGGCGCACCGCTTCTTCTTCAGTGTCGAAGGCGCTGACTGCCAGCACTGGCCCGAACACTTCCTCCTGCGCCAGGCTGATGCGGGCATCCACACCAGCAAAAATGGTCGGCTCGATGTAGTTGTCAGAGCCTTCGATGCTCAGGCGCCGACCGCCACACACCAACCGTGCGCCCTCTTGCCCGGCGCGCGCAATGGCGGCTTCGATGCGGCCGGTTTGTTCGGCATCGACAATGGCACCAGCACGGCTCGCCGGGTCCAGCGGGTTGCCGGGCAACCACTGGCGGGCTTTGGCTTGCAGGCGCTCGACAAATTCGTCATGGATGGAGCGCTGCACGTACAGCCGTGAGTTGGCCGAACACACCTCGCCCTGGTTGAAGAAAATACCGAATGCGGCCTTTTCCGCCGCCAGGTCCAGGTCCTGGCAGTTTTCGAACACCAGGTTGGGGCTTTTGCCGCCGCACTCCAGCCACACCTGCTTGAGGTTGGACTGCGCCGAGTACTGCATGAAGTACTTGCCCACCTGGGTGGAACCGGTGAACACCAGGCAGTCCACATCCGGGTGCAGGCCCAGCGCCTGCCCGGCCTGCTCGCCCAGGCCCGGCACCACGTTCAGCACCCCTTCCGGCACGCCGGCTTCCAGCGCCAGCTGGGCCAGGCGCAGCGCCGAGAATGGTGATTGTTCGGCAGGTTTGAGCACCACGCTGTTGCCAGCTGCCAGCGCCGGAGCAAGCTTCCAGGCGGCCATGTCGAGCGGGAAGTTCCATGGCACCACGGCGGCAACCACGCCGAGTGCTTCCCGGGTGATGGTGGCGAGTGCATTGGGCGCAGTGGGTGCCACCTGATCGTAGAGCTTGTCCAGTGCCTCGCCGTACCAGGCAAACACATGGGCCGAGCCCGGCACGTCGATGTTGTAGGCGTCCATCACCGGCTTGCCCATGTTCAGCGAGTCCAGCAACGCCAGTTCTTCGCGATGGGCCATGATCAGCTCGGCCAGGCGCAGCAGCACCTTCTTGCGCTCGCCGGGGGCCATGCGCGGCCAGGGGCCATGTTCGAACGCGCGCCGGGCGCTGGCCACTGCAAGATCGACCTCGGCCTGGCCGCAGGCGGCGACCTGGGCCAGTACGGTGTTGGTGGCGGGGTTGATGGCGGCGAAGGTGTTGCGATCCTGTGCGTCGACGGGTTTGCCATTGATCAGCGCTTTGGATGGCAGGTAGAGGTCAGAGGCACGTTGTTGCCAGCATTCGAGGGTGTACATTTGTACTCCAGGCGACCGCAGTGGCGATCATTTTGCGGAAGTAACAGGTACCGCACAGTCCGCAAGCGCGCCGTGCTCCCCCTTGTGGGAGCGGGCGTGCCCGCGAATCAGGCGACACGGAGGATGGCACCGGCTTGGCCGGTGTTCGCGGGCATGCCCGCTCCCACAGGGGAAACCGGTTGCCCTTGGCAACGGCTTAGAGCTTGCCAACCAACCGAGCGGTGCGGTCCACGGCAATGCGGGTTTTCTCCACCAGCTCATCCAGCTCGCTGTGGTTGGCGATCAGGGCCGGCGCCATGATCATCCGGCCCAAGGTTGAGCGAATGATCACCCCCTCCTCGAAACCAAAGGTGCGACATTGCCAGGCCAGGTCATTCTCGTTGGCAAAGCGTTTGCGCGTCGGTTTGTGCTCGGCGAATTGCAACGCCGCCACCAAGCCGGCGCCCTGTACCTGGCCAATCAATGGATGGTCGGCGAACACTTCGCGCAGGATGCGCTGCAGGTACGGCCCGGTGTCATCCTTCACCTGGGTCACGATGCCTTCGTCGCGCAGCGCCTTCAGGTTGGCAATCGCCACCGCCGCCGCCACCGGGTGGCCGGAATAGGTCAGGCCGTGGGCAAACACCCCGCCGCGTTCCACCAGTGCCTCGGCAATGCGCTTGCTCAGCACCAGGCCACCCATCGGCACATAGCCGCTGGTCAGGCCCTTGGCAATCGACAGGGTGTCGGGCTCGAACCCGAAGTATTCGTGTGCGAACCACTCCCCGGTGCGGCCAAAGCCGCCAATCACCTCATCGGCGCACAACAGCACATCGTACTGGCGGCAGATGCGCTGGATTTCCGGCCAGTAGCTTTCCGGCGGGAAAATCATGCCGCCTGCGCCCTGGAACGGCTCGGCGATAAAGCCGGCGACATTCTCGGCCCCCAGTTCCAGGATCTTTTCTTCCAGCTGCAAGGCACAGCGGCGGCCGAATTCGGAAGGGGTCAGCTCGCCACCCTCTGCGTACCAGTACGGCTCATCGATGTGCGCAACATCCGGGATCAGCCCGCCCATTTCGTGCATGAACTTCATGCCGCCCAGCGCCGTAGCCGCCAGGGTCGAGCCGTGGTAACCGTTCCAGCGGCCGATCATGACCTTCTTGTTCGGCTGGCCGACCACCTGCCAATAGCGGCGCACCGTGCGGATCAGCACTTCGTTGGCCTCGGAGCCGGAGTTGGTGTAAATGGCGTGGCTGTAGTGCCCGGGCAGCAGGCTGAACAGCAGCTCGGACAGTTCGATCACCGCCGGGTGGGTGGTGTGGAAGAACATGTTGTAGTAGGCCAGCTGGTCCATCTGCGTGGCCGCGGCGACAGTCAGGTCGCGACGGCCATAGCCGAGCTGGGTGCACCACAGGCCAGACATGCCATCCAGGTAGCGCTTGCCCTCGCTGTCCCACAGGTGCAGGCGTTCGCCACCGACGATCACCCGCGGCCCTTCGGCATTCAGCGCTTTCTGGTCGAGGAAGGCATGGATATGGTGCGCGGCATCGGCTGCCTGGTAGTCGCGGGTCTGGCGTTGCGGGGCGAAAGGCGCATTCATTGTTGGTTTTCCTTTGCGGTGGGGTTGCAGGGTGGCTGGCGCTCAGCGCAGCTTGCCCATGTAGCTTTCCAGCGGGTCCTTGCCCAGCACGCCCTGGGCATTGGCCAGCGCGTCGATGAACAGGGAGAACAGCTCGGACTGGGTGCCGATGTCGAGCTTGGCGTAGACGTTCTTGCGGTGCGACTTGATGGTGTCTTCCGACACCCCCAGGCGCTCGGCCAGCGACCTGGTCGAGTGGCCACGCAGGATCAGCTGGGCGATACGGCACTCACGCTCGGTCAGCAGCGAGCTGCCGAAGTTGTTCAGCGCGGCGTGGATGCGTTGTTCGAGGATGTTCTCGAAGCGCCCGGTACGGCTGTCCAGGCCGGCGAAGTGCTTGCTCAGCACCGCCAGCACCCAGGGCGTGATACGCCCGAACAGCTCGCGGGTGTGCGCATCCAGCTTGTCGGTAAACGCCAGCGACACCGCCAGGCTCTGCCCCGGCGCGACCTGCAAGATGTAGTTGAGCTCATCCTCCAGGTGCGAGTGGCGGTAGAACGACTGGTAGTACTCGCTGACCTCGAAATGGTCGGGTGCCACTTCGAACAACCCATAGCACCCCGACGCTACCTGTTCCACACAGGCACCGTAGAACGGGTCGAGCAAGTAAAAGCCAGACAAGTAGCGGCTGACATTGCCCTCGGGCTGCCAGGGTGCCTTGTCGTCCTGCTCGAACAGCGCACAAGGCATGCCGTCGTGCGGGTACAGGTACACCGTGGTCGCCTGGATCGGCCGGATCACGCCAAGTGCGGCAAACAGGTTGGCGGCAAAGCCCGGCCGGCCGATTGCCTCGGTGACCTTGGCCAGGTGCTCGAACCACTGTTCTGAAAGCAATTGATTAGTCACTGTGGGCCTGCCGTTCCTATTCAGTGACACCGCCGCCAGTGCGGTGCGTTGTTGACCAGATACTCCCACGCCACCGCCGCCGCCGAAATCACCCTTTGGGGTGAGCCGGGCAAGGGCTGTTCCCGCTCACCCCAAAGGGTGATTCCGGGTACCTGCAGGGTGTGGGAGCATCAACCCGCCCCAGCGCTGCGAGCCTTCCGCTCGACCTCCTTGCACTTCACCCACCGGTAACGAGCCTGCTCGCGTACTGCGGTGTCCTGCATCCTTTTCCAGGAGTTAGCAATGCATACAACAACAAGTACAGCCCATAGCCCCGCCCATGACACCGCCGCGCACCCCGGCGCCAATACCGGCCGTTTCCGCAAGTCCATGGGGCTGACTGCCCTGGTACTGTTCGGCCTGGCCTACATGGTGCCCCTGGCCGTATTCACCACGTACGGGCTGGTCACCCAGATGACCAAAGGGCACCTGCCCACCGCCTACCTGCTCACCCTTGCCGCCATGCTGCTGACCGCCTACAGCTATGGCCGCATGGTCCAGGCCCACCCCTACTCCGGCTCGGTCTACACCTACACGCGCAAGGCCTTCGGCAGCCATATCGGCTTCATTACCGGCTGGACACTGCTGCTCGACTATATATTCCTGCCGCTGCTCAGCTACCTGCTGATCGGCATCTACATGTCGGAGTATTTTCCGGCCATCCACGCCTGGGTGTGGGTGGCAGGCTCCATCGCCCTGGTCACTTTCCTCAACCTGATCGGCATCGAGTCCATCACCCGGGTGAACTGGATCCTGGTGGTCATGCAACTGGTGTTCATCATTGTGTTTGTCGCCCTGTCCATTCTGAAGCTCAGCGGACAGGCGGAGCCGGTATCGCTGCTGGCGCCCTTCCACCACGAAGGCTTCAGCGCGCCGCTGATCATGACCGGCGCCGCGGTGCTGTGCCTGTCTTTCCTGGGGTTCGACGCCGTCTCGACCATGGCCGAAGAAACGACCAACCCGACCTACCGCATACCGGTGGCGATCCTGGCCGTTTCGCTGATCGGTGGCTTGCTGTTCCTGGTGGTGTCGTACTGCGCGCAGATGGTGTTCCCAGACTGGGGCAGCTTCGTTGACCCGGATTCGGCCTCTGTGGATGTGATGCGCCGTGTCGGCGGCGAACTGCTGGTAACCGCCTTCACTGCCACCTACGTGGCCGGCTGCTTCGCCTCGGCCATGGTGTCCCAGGCCAGCGTGTCACGCGTGCTGTTCGCCATGGGCCGCGACGGCGCATTGCCGCGGGCGTTCGGCCAACTGATGACGAAAAAGCGCGTGCCGGCCACCGCCATCCTGGTGGTCAGCCTGTTGTCGCTGATCGCCTTGGTGATCACCCTCGACACCGTGGCCAACATGATCAGCTTTGGCGCGCTGTTCGCCTTCTCGGCGGTGAACCTGGCGGTGGTCAAGCACTATCTGGTCGACCAGAAACTGCGCGGTGGCCGCAACTACCTGCTATATGGTGCCATTCCTGGTCTGGGCTTTCTCAGCACGCTGTGGCTGTGGAGCAGCCTGACCAGCCTGTCGTTCACTATCGGCCTGTGCTGGATGGGCATGGGCCTGGTGGTGCTGATGGGGCTGACTCGCGCGTTCCGGGTGAAGCTGCCGGAGTTGCAGATGGCGGAGTGACGCAAAACTCGGGGTGATAACTGGTCGTTATCACCCGATCCGCATTAATCATTATTCAGCCCCCCGTTCGCGCCCTACAGTCTCAGCGCAACGACTGTCATTGCCAACGGGAAACGAAATGTCCATCGAACATCGCCTGAACCATATCGCCGGCCAACTCAGCGGCAACGGTGACGTACTGCTGAACAGCGTCGACGCCCGCACCGGTGAGCCGCTGCCATACGCCTTCCACCAGGCGACCGGCGACGAAGTAGAGGCCGCCGTGCAGGCCGCCGAGGCCGCCTACCCGGCTTACCGCAGCACCAGCCCGGCCCAGCGTTCCGCCTTCCTCGACGCCATTGCCAACGAGCTGGACGCACTGGGTGACGATTTCATCCAGCATGTGATGCGCGAAACCGCGCTGCCCGAAGCCCGCATCCGTGGCGAACGCAGCCGCACCAGCAACCAGCTGCGGCTGTTTGCCGAGGTGGTTCGCCGTGGCGATTTCTACGCCGCACGCATCGACCGTGCCCTGCCCCAGCGTACCCCGCTGCCGCGCCCGGACTTGCGCCAGTACCGAATCGGCGTGGGCCCGGTGGCCGTGTTCGGCGCTAGCAACTTCCCGCTGGCGTTCTCCACCGCTGGCGGTGACACCGCCTCGGCGCTGGCCGCTGGCTGCCCGGTGGTATTCAAGGCACACAGCGGGCACATGCTCACTGCCGCCCATGTGGCTGCCGCCATTGACCGCGCAGTAGCCAGCAGCGGCGTGCCGGCAGGCGTGTTCAACCTGATCTACGGTGCCGGTGTGGGCGAGGCGCTGGTCAAGCACCCGGCCATTCAGGCGGTCGGTTTTACCGGCTCGCTGCGCGGTGGCCGCGCCCTGTGCGACATGGCGGCAGCACGCCCGCAGCCAATTCCGGTGTTTGCCGAAATGAGCAGCATCAACCCGGTGATCGTACTGCCCCAGGCGCTGCAAGCCCGTGGCGAGCAAATAGCCGGCGAACTGGCCGCCTCGGTGGTGATGGGCTGCGGGCAGTTCTGCACCAACCCAGGCCTGGTGGTGGGCATCCGGTCGCCGCAGTTCGAGCATTTCGTGCAAACGCTGGCTGCACGCATGGCCGACCAAGGCCCGCAGACCATGCTCAACGCCGGCACCCTGCGCAGCTACCAGAACGGTGTACAGCATCTGCTGGCGCACCCGGGTATCCAGCACCTGGCCGGGCAGCCACACACCGGCAACCAGGCCCAGCCGCAGCTGTTCAAGGCAGACGTAAGCCTGCTGCTGAACGGCGACCCGCTGCTGCAGGAAGAAGTGTTCGGCCCCACCACCGTAGTGGTGGAGGTCGCCGATGCCAAGCAACTGGCCGAAGCGCTGAACCACCTGCAGGGCCAGCTGACCGCCACCCTGATTGCCGAGCCTGACGACCTGGCGGCCTATGCCTCGCTGGTGCCGCTGCTGGAGCGCAAGGCCGGGCGCCTGCTGCTCAACGGCTACCCGACCGGGGTGGAGGTGTCGGATGCGATGGTGCATGGCGGGCCTTACCCGGCCACCTCCGACGCACGCGGCACCTCGGTCGGTACCTTGGCCATCGACCGCTTCCTGCGCCCGGTGTGCTTCCAGAACTACCCCGATGCACTGCTGCCGGATGCGTTGAAAAACGGTAACCCGCTGGGGATTGCGCGGTTGCTCGATGGCGTGAACAGCCGCGACGCGGTGTGACACGGCGGATGCTGAGCAGGCACGGTGTAACCTAGCCGTGCCAGGCTTGCAGGCAACGCTGAAACGACGCAATGACCTGGCTGCACTGCCGATCCGCCAGGCAATACAGGTAAGTCTCTGTGTACACCGGGTCGTGCGCAATGCGGATCACCTTCAAGCGCGGGTCGGCAATGTATTCCGCCTCGGACACCGCACCAATGCCGATGCCACGGATCACCGCCTCGCGCAGCGCCTCGCGGCTGCCGATTTCCATGGCGATGCGCGGTGTTACCTGCGCCGCTTCCAGCGCGTTGTCCAGCGCCAGCCGCGTAGTCGAACCCTGCTCACGGCGCAGCAACGGCTGCCCCTGCAGCGCTTGCAGCGGCACCTGATCGTGGCGGGCGAAGGGGTGATCGGCGCGGGCGAACAGGATGACCGGGTGCCTGGCATAACGTTGTGCGACAAACGCCGGGTCATGGTGCAGCCCCGCCAACACACCGATATCGGTCACATAGCCCTGCAGGTCGGCCAGCACTGACGCCGAGTTGCCCACGCGGATGGACACGTCGATCTGTGGGTACGCCTGCCGGTAGCGGTCGACCATTTCGATCACATGAAACGGCCCCACTGCACCGATCTTCAGCTCACCCCGGTTGAGCTGGCCACTGTCGCGCAGCAGGCTGGTCGCCTCGGCTTCGAGCATCGACATCTGCTGGGCAATGGGCAGCAAGGCACGGCCAACTGCGGTCAGCTCGATGCGCCGACCGCGGCGGTGGAACAACTCGACATCAAATTCGCGTTCCAGCCCCTGGATCTGGTTGGTCGCGGTCGGCTGGCTGAGGCCGATGGCCCTGGCCCCAGCGCTGAAGCTGGCGTGCCGGGCCACGGCAAGAAAGGTGCGCAGGCGAGCGGTAGACATCCATAGATCCTTTGAATGGTTGGCTGGCCAAACGCATATTGAATTGATGCTGTGACTGTCACATGACAGCCCTAACGTTGGCGCTACCGACAACAACCACTCCGGTACTGCCATGACGCCCTTCCCGAAACTGTTGCGCTGTGCCCGCCTCGCCCTGCTGCCACTGCTGCTCGCCCCCGCCGTGCAGGCGCAGCAGGTGCTGACCGTCGGCCTGATCCCGTCGGAAGACTCCCAGGCCATGATCAAGAGCAGCCAGCAGGTGCTCGACCAGTTGCAGGCGCGCCTGGGCATGCCGGTCAAGCCATTCGTCGCGACTGACTACAACGGGGTGATCGAAGCCCTGCGCGCCGGCAAGCTGGACGTCGCCTATCTCGGCCCGTTTTCCTACGTACTGGCCAACCAGGTCGCGGGGGCCGAAGCCTTTGCCGTGGCGGTGACCAAAAAGACCGCCAGCAGCGCCTACCACAGCCTGATCATCGCCCGCCGGGACAGCGGCATTCGTACGCTCGACGACCTCAAGGGCCACACCTTCGCCTTCGTCGACCCCAGCTCGGCCTCCGGCCACCTGTTCCCCAAGGCCGGCCTGGAGCACGCTGGCCATGATCCGAAAACCCTGTTCTCACGGGTGATCTTCTCCGGCTCGCACGATGCCAGCATTCTCGCCGTGGCAAACCGCAAAGTTGATGCGGCGGCCGTGGCCGACCGTATCCTGGCCGGGGCTGTGAACAACGGGCAGGTTCAGCAACAGGACTTCCAGGTGGTGTGGACCTCACCGGACATTCCCGAGTCACCGATGGTCTGGCGCAACAACCTCGACCCCGAACTGCAGGCCAAACTGCGCACCGCCTTTGCCGGGATCAAGGACGTGCCATGGGGCGACCAAGGCATGCTCAATGGCTTCCAGCCGACCACTGACGCGGCCTACAACGTGGTTCGTGACACCGCCAAAGTGCTCGACCTCGACCTGCGGAGCCTGAAATGATCCGCATCCGCCAGCTGACCAAGGGCTACGCCGACAACCCGGTACTGCGCGGCATCGATCTGGATGTTCAGGCCGGTGAATTCGTGGTGATCCTCGGCCAGTCCGGCGCCGGCAAGTCGACCCTGCTGCGCTGCATGAACCGGCTGGCCCAGGCCGACACCGGGGAGCTGCAAGTGGCCGGGGTAAACGCCATGCGTGCAGCCGACCAACGCGCGCTGCGCCGGCAGGTCGCGATGATCTTCCAGCATCACAACGTGGTGCCGCGGCTGTCGGTGCTCAAGAACGTGCTGACCGGCCGTCTTGGCCACTGCAGCACCCTCGCCTCGCTGCTGCAGCTGTTCCGCCGTGACGACGTGACACTGGCCCTTGATTGCCTGCGCCGGGTCGAGCTTGAGCACAAGGCCGGGTCGCGCACCGATGCGCTGTCTGGCGGGCAGATGCAGCGGGTGGGTATCGCCCGTGCGCTCGCCCAGCGACCACAGGTGATTTTGGCCGACGAACCGGTGGCCAGCCTCGACCCGAACACCGCACATGTGGTGATGCAGTACCTGCGCGAAATCAGCCGCACGCTCGGCATTACCGTGGTGTGCAACCTGCACCAGGTGGAACTGGCGCGGGCATTCGCCGACCGCATCGTCGGCCTGGCCAACGGGCGCCTGGTATTCGACGGCCAACCCGGTCAGTTGGACGAAGCCGCACTGCAGCACATCTATCACACCCCATCAGCCAATGAGCCTGCGCAGGCAATGGCTGCACCACGGCCAATGCTGGCCACGGGCACAGGAGCCTCGGCATGAACACGCAGAGCCATCAATGGCTGGTCAACACACCCACTCGCGCCCGTGGCTGGTTGGGCACTGGCGCGCTGTTAGTGGCGATCGTCCTGGTGCTGCAGTGGAGCGCTGAAGGGGCACAGCTAAGCTGGGGCGAGCTGGCCAACGGGCTGCCACAGATCGGGGATTTCCTTGGCCGCTCGCTGCCGCCAGACCTGAGCATAATGCCCAGTCTGTGGCGCCCGGCCCTGGAAACCCTGCAGATCGCGCTGTGGGGCACCCTGCTGGGGATCGTGCTCGCCGTGCCGCTGGGCTTTCTGGCCGCGCGTAACCTGCATGGCAACCGCTGGCTGTACCAGGGCACCCGGCAGCTGCTGAACGTGATTCGCAGCATCAACGAGCTGATCCTGGCCCTGGTGTTTGTCTCGGCGGTAGGCCTGGGGCCCTTTCCTGGCGTGCTGGCCCTGGCGCTGCATGGTGTGGGCATGCTCGGCAAGTTCTTTGCCGAAAGCATCGAGGAAATCGACCAAGGGCCCATTGAAGCGCTACAGGCCACCGGTGCGCGGCCACTGCAGGTGATCGCCTTTGGCGTGCTGCCGCAAGTGATCACCGCCTGGATCGCCGTGGTGCTGTATCGCTTCGAGGTGAACCTGCGTTCGGCTACGGTGCTGGGCATGGTCGGTGCCGGTGGCCTGGGCTTCGAACTGGTCAGCAGCCTGAAGCTGTTCAAGTACCAGGAAACCGCCACTTGCATCTTGGTCATCACCCTGATGGTGGTGCTCGCCGATCTGCTCTCCAACCGCCTGCGGCACGCCATTCAGGGCAACGCCCGCCACTGACGCGTCGCCCAACCACCCCTTGCCGCGTGCGCCCGGTTGGCGCGCGACGGGCAGACCATGCCTGGAGTTCAAGCCCATGCCCCTTGCACCAGCTATCGGCTCAACCGATAGCCCCCTGCAATCAATCGATTGGATCGAAACCTGCCCGCCGACGAGCATGGCTGCACCTTCCAACAACAATAAGGAACTGCCCATGCCTGCCTGCTTCCACAACCCGGTCACCACCATTTTTGGCGGTGGCAGCCTGGATCAGATCGCCCAACACTGCCCCGGCAAGGTCGCCCTGGTCACCTTCCCCGAGGCCGAACAGCTCGGACTGGTCGCGCGGGTACGCAGCCTGCTGGGCGAGCGACTGGTGTGTGTGATCGACAAGGTGCAACCCAACCCGGATGTCGCCTGGCTGCGGGGTGTGCACGAAGCGTTCTGGGCACGGCACGGCGACTGCGATACGGTGCTGGCGCTGGGCGGAGGCAGCGCCATCGATACCGCAAAGGCGCTGATCGTCGGTACCGCTTCTGGCCACTTCGATGAACTGCTCGAGCTGCTGGCCAGCGGCAAACCGTTCACCCCGGCGCGACACAAGACCCTGGTAGCAGCACCCACCACCGCTGGCACCGGCAGCGAGGTGACGCCATGGGCCACCTTGTGGGACGCCGGCCAGCAGAAGAAGTACTCGCTGCACCTGACCTGTACATGGCCCAGCGTGGCGCTGATCGACCCGGAACTGATGCTCAGCGTCCCGGCCGGGGTGACGGTATCCACCGGGCTGGATGCCTTGTCCCACGCGCTGGAATCGATCTGGAACCACAACGCCAATCCGCTTTCCGACACCTTCGCCCTGTCGGCCATCGACGATATTCTCGACTGCCTGCCACGCCTGCAGCAGGACCTGGGCAACCGCGAGCTGCGGGCACGCATGGCGTTGGCTGCACTGAAGGCCGGGCTGGCCTTTTCCAACACCAAGACCGCTTTGGCTCACTCCATTTCCTACGAAATGACCTTGCGCCATGGCCTGCCCCACGGCATCGCCTGCTCCTTCACCCTGCCGTTGGTGCTGGGCCTGGCCTGGGGCCGTGATGCCGAGCGTGACCAGACCTTGCAGAAGGCCTTCGGCCGCGACCTGGCAGCGGCCCAACAGCGCTTGCGAGCATTTCTCCATCAGCTGGGCGTGCGCACTGAATTTGCAGACTATGGCGTGACAGCCGCCGAGGCCGAGGCGATGATCGACGCCGCAATGCAGGGCGCCCGCGGGCGCAATTTCATCGGCGCGCAAGCCGCCGGACATTTCGCGTTTTTCCTGTAGCACCTTTCAAGAGTGCCGACTCGCCGTGCCCCGTGGGCCGGCGCCAGAGAACAAAAGGAAACCGTCATGAACCGTGCACAAACCCTGACTGGCGCGCTGCCCAGCACAATGCCGTTTCGCCTCGCGCAATGGCGCGCTACCCGCAAATCGAACTGGAGACGTCGTTGGGCAGCGAAGCCGGGACACTGGAGCGGGTGTACAACTTCGACATCGACCTGGCCATCTTGGCCCTGTTGGAGTTCAACCAGCGCCTGAACACCCGGCTTTACCGCAACTACCCGATTCTGGCCATGTTTAACCGGGCTGGCGCGTGGAGAAATGCCGCAGGGCAGTTGAACCTGACGGCATGGCCCGGTTTGCCTGCGAACAACGCGTCATCTGTTTCGCGGGCAAACCTGCTGCTGCACGAAGGGCTGATACACATACGCCATTGATGAAATTTCCTTGTCAGCATTCAATATGCTCCACTGACAATGGAAATAAATTCATCAAAAAGGCCGGTCATGCACTCCTCCGAACGCCTCAAAGGCATTGATGTATTCGTTGCCGTCGCTGATCTGGGCAGCTTCACGGCAGCCGCAGAGCGGCTCAGCCTCACCAGTTCGGCCATCAGCAAAAGCGTGGCCCGGCTCGAGGCCCGCCTGGGGGCACGCCTGTTCAACCGCACCACACGCACCTTGTCGCTCAGCGAGGCTGGCGTCATCTTCTACCGCACCTGCACCTCGGTCCTGGCCGACCTGGAAGAGGTCGAGCACGCGCTGGTCAACCGCGACAACGAACCCCATGGCAAAGTCCGCATAGAACTGCCAGCCTCATACGGCCGCCTGCATGTGCTGCCGCTGATCCTTGACTTCATTCGCCTACACCCTTTGCTGCAGCCGCACGTGTCGTTTTCTGACCGCTTTGTCGACCCGGTACACGAGGGCATCGATATCGTGGTGCGCATCGGTGGCCCGGATGCCTGGCCGGCGGCGCTCGGCCACCAGTATTTTGGCGCCCAGCGCCTGATGTTCTGTGCCGCACCCGCCTACCTCGAAAAGCACGGCGTACCGCAAGACGAACGCGACCTTGAACACCACCACTGCGTCGGCTACGGGCATACCGACGGCAGGGTCAGCCCCTGGTTCTTCAAGGGCCGCCAAGCTGGCGAAATGGAACGCCGCACCGTACAGCCGCGCATCGCGGTAGGCGACGGCGAAGGGGAAGTTGCAGCGGTGCTGGCCGGTCATGGCATTGGCCAGCTACCTACCTGGCTGACCCAGCAACACCTCGATCAAGGGCGCCTGGTCGAAGTGTTGCCCGCGCTGGCCACCGACGGCCTGCCGATGAACCTGGTGTGGCTCAAAAGCCGCGAGGGGCTACCCAAGGTCCGCGCGCTGCTGGACTACCTGCTGCCTCGGCTGACGCCTCATGGTACGCGGGCAAGCGATGCGCGCTGATGCGCAAGGCTGGCGACCAGCGGTACAAGCCCCAGCGCTACCAGCGCCACGCCTGCGGCAACATAGCCCAGGTATTCGATACCCAGGCCAGGGATGGTCAAGCCACCGAGTACAGCGCCCAAGCCAATCCCCGCATTGGCCGCGGACACATTGGTGCTACCGGCCAAGGCTTGGGCATGCGTCACAGCACCCATCACCCGCACCTGGCTAACGGGGTACAGCGCTGTGTTGGCCACACCCCACACCCCCAGTGCCAGGCAGAACACCAGACCTGCATGGGCCAACGGCACGATTGCCGCCATGCCGATGGCCAGCAGCACCAGAAACAGCGCCGTCGCCCTGAGCGGTGAACGGTCCACCGCCCGCCCACCCATCCAGTTGCCGAGCAGGCCCACCGCGCCAAAGCCCATCAGCCACCAACCGGTGTGCGCGGGTGGTACACCCGCCACCCGCTGCAGCAGCTCGGCCAGGTAGCTGTAGCCTGTGAACATCGCGGTGAACACCACCACCGAAAGCAGCACATTGGCGAGGAAAAAGCGCTCTTTGAAAATGCGTGCCTGCTGCATGAAGTCGACTTTTGCCGCGCGTGCAACGTGCGGCATCCACACCCACATGGCCAGTGCCATCAGCAACGACAGGGCGGCCAGTACCCAGAATGCGCCACGCCAACCCACGGCATTGGACGCCACGGTGCCCAGCGGAATACCCAGCAACATCGCCGCCGAGATGCCCAGGTACACCTTGGAAATGGCTTGCCCTGCTTTATCAGGCTCGGCCAACTGGCCGGCCGTTTCACTGGCCGTGCCCCAGAACACCGGCAACGCCAGTGCCGGCACGACCCGCGCGATGGCCAGCACCCAGAAACTGGTCGAGGCCGCAGCCAATGCATTGGCTGCGGCAAATACCAGCAGAATGGTGATGAATAACCGCTTGCGGTCCAGGTGCGCCAATGCCGCCGTCAGGAATGGGCCGGCTAGCATCACAGTAAAGGCAAACAGCGTGACCAACTGGCCCGCCATCGAAATGGAAACCCCCAGGTCCTGGCTGAGCGCGGGCAACAAGCCGACAATCAAGAACTCGGTGGTGACGATCAAAAAGGCCGAAAAGGCAAGGATCGCGACGCTGATTGCAGCAGTACGGCCGGTGGCAGTAGCCCCAAGGCGGGGTTCAAAAGCAGACATCAAAACAGGCTCCAGAAAAGATGCTGCCAGTCTATTGGTAAATAAAATTCCTATTTTTGGTTATTTTTCACGAATTGAATGAATCAAGATCATCAATTGCAGTTGAATGTATACAACTTACAGGTTTCCTGATTACATTATCCCTCGCCTACGACCTCGGTAATCGCCAAGGCGTATTGCAACGGGCTTAAGCCATGTTATCTGCAACCGGTAAGCAAACCCTCCTCGTCAAAAACGCCGCACTTCTGGTCACCATGGACGGCGAACGCCGCGAGATCAAGAACGGCGGCCTGTACATCGAAGACAACCTGATCACCCAGGTCGGCCCCACCGACACCCTGCCACAACAGGCCGACGTGGTCCTCGACATGGCCGGCAAAGTGGTCATCCCAGGCCTGGTCAACACCCACCACCACATGTATCAGAGCCTCACTCGCGTGGTGCCGGCAGCCCAGGACGGTGAGCTGTTCAACTGGCTGACCAACCTGTACCCGATCTGGGCGCGCCTGACCCCTGAGATGATCGCGGTGTCGACCCAGACCGCCATGGCCGAACTGATCCTGTCGGGCTGCACCACCTCCAGCGACCACCTGTACATCTACCCCAACGGCTGCAAGCTGGACGACAGCATCCACGCCGCCGCCGAGATCGGCATGCGCTTCCACGCCGCGCGCGGCAGCATGAGCGTGGGCCAGAGCCAGGGCGGCCTGCCGCCGGACGCGGTGGTGGAAAAGGAAGCTGACATCCTCAAGGAATCCCAACGCCTGATCGAGGACTACCACGATGCCAGCCACGGCTCGATGCGCCGCATCGTGGTAGCACCCTGCTCACCCTTCTCGGTCAGCCGTGACCTGATGCGCGAAGCCGCCGTGCTGGCACGCCACTATGGCGTGTCGCTGCACACTCACTTGGCTGAGAACATGAACGACATCGCCTACAGCCGCGAAAAGTTCGGCATGACCCCTGCCGAGTACGCCGAGGACCTCGGCTGGGTCGGTCACGACGTATGGCATGCCCACTGCGTGCAGCTCGACCAGCACGGCATCGAGCTGTTCGCCCGCACCGGCACCGGCGTCGCCCACTGCCCATGCTCGAACATGCGCCTGGCCTCGGGCATTGCCCCGATACGCAAGATGCGCGACCACGGCGTACCGGTGGGCCTTGGGGTCGACGGCTCTGCCTCCAACGACGGCGCCAGCATGATCGGTGAAGTGCGCCAGGCCCTGCTGCTGCAGCGGGTAGGCTTCGGCCCCGACGCCATGACCGCCCGCGAAGCACTGGAAATCGCCACCCTCGGCGGCGCCAAGGTGCTCAACCGCAACGACATCGGCGCCCTGGCCCCGGGCATGGTCGCCGACTTCGTCGCCTTCGACCTCGGCCACGTCGCCTATGCCGGTGGCCACCACGACCCGCTGGCGGCACTGGTGTTCTGCACCCCGACCCAGGTGCACACCAGCGTGATCAACGGCCGCGTCGTGGTGAAAGACGGCCAGTTGGCCACCGTCGACCTGCCACGCGTGCTGGAGCGCCACAACCAGCTGGCACACCAGTTGGTCAGCGGCAACTGATGGACCCGGGCTGCTGCGGCCAAGACCGGTTGCAGTAGCCCACGCCTCCCACTCAAAACTCAACGAATGCGACTGAGACCGTGCTGTTAGACGCATAAAACAATAAAGCGAGCTACTCACCATGACTTCTCCCGCTTCCCCTCGTCCCGAAGACGAGAACCTCGGCGTGGGCGCCAACCTGGCCTATGGCCTGCAACATGTGCTGACCATGTACGGCGGCATGATCGCCGTACCGCTGATCATCGGCCAGGCCGCAGGCCTCAGCGCTGGCGATGTCGGCCTGCTGATTGCCGCCTCGTTGTTCGCCGGTGGCCTGGCGACATTGCTGCAGACCTTGGGCATTCCCTTCTTCGGCTGCCGCTTGCCGCTGGTGCAGGGGGTTTCCTTTGCCAGCGTCGCCACCATGGTTGCGATCATCGGCAATGACGGCACCGGCGGCATGCAGGTGGTGTTCGGCGCGGTAATCGTGTCATCACTGGTCGGCCTGCTGATCACGCCGCTGTTCTCGCGCATCATCAAGTACTTCCCACCGCTGGTGACAGGCATCGTCATCACCACCATCGGCCTGACCCTGATGCCGGTTACCGCGCGCTGGGCCATGGGCGGCAACAGCCAGGCCGCCGACTTCGGCAGCCCGGCAAACATCGGCCTGGCGGCGTTCACCCTGGCCTCGGTACTGCTGCTGAGCAAGCTGGGCAGTGCCAGCCTGTCGCGCCTGTCGATCTTGCTGGCAATCGTGATCGGCACGCTGGCCGCGATGGCCACCGGCATGGCCGATTTCTCCCAGGCGCTGCAAGGGCGGTGGGTGGCCATGCCCGAAGTGCTGCACTTTGGCGCCCCGCAGTTCCAGGTAGCAGCGATACTGTCGATGCTTATCGTCATTGTGGTGACCATGGTGGAGACTTCGGCAGACATCCTGGCCGTAGGTGAAATCATCGGCACCCCGGTGGACTCCAAACGGCTGGGCAATGGCCTGCGGGCCGACATGATCTCCAGCGCCTTGGCGCCGTTGTTCGGCTCGTTCACGCAAAGTGCCTTCGCGCAGAACGTCGGCCTGGTCGCCGTGACAGGGGTCAAGAGCCGCTACGTGGTGGCCAGCGCCGGCCTGATCCTGGTCACGCTGGGGCTGCTGCCGGTCATGGGCAGACTGGTGGCCGCGGTACCTACCGCCGTACTCGGTGGTGCCGGGCTGGTGCTGTTCGGCACGGTCGCAGCCAGCGGCATCCGCACCCTGGCCCAGGTGGACTACCGCAACAACATGAACCTGATCATTGTCGCCACCTCGATCGGCTTTGGCATGATCCCGATCGCGGCGCCGGGCTTCTATCACCACTTCCCGACCTGGTTCGAGACCATTTTCCACTCCGGCATCAGCTCGGCGGCGATCATGGCGATTCTGCTCAACTTGCTGTTCAACCACCTGCGCGCCGGCAACTCCGACCAACAGTCGGTCTTTGTCGCTGCCAGCGAACGCACCCTGCGCTACCGGGATATCGCCGGGCTGAATGAAGGTGATGTGTTCCGTGATGGCAAGCTGTATGACCGCCATGGCAACGAGGTGCCGATCATGGAGCCTGATGAGGGGCATTTGAAACCGGTCAAGGTGCCAGTGGCGCACATGCACTGACAGCACATCTCTAAAGCCTGGCGCGGCCTTATGTCGCGATCGGGCCAGTCATTGCTGCTGGCGGGTAGCGCACACCACGATTTCGCGGATGCACACGGACTGCGGCTGGCCATAGGCGAAACCGATGGTCTCGGCAATGGTCTCGGCCGTGAGCACCCCGCCCATCTCCTGCTTCCAGTCGTTGTAGCCTGCCTTGATGGCGGCATCGGTCGTGTGGCTGAGCAGTTCGGTGTCGACTGCGCCCGGCTCGATGGTGATTACCCGCACGTTGCTCGGGGCCAGTTCTTCACGCAGGTTTTCCGACAGGCCGGTTACGGCGAACTTGGTCCCGACGTAGGCGACATGGTTGGGGAAGGCCTTGCGCCCGGCCACGGAACTCACGTTGATGATGGTGCCCTGCCTGCGCTCGACCATGCCACTGGCGACCGCATGGATCCCGTTGAGCAGGCCACGCACGTTGACGTCGAGCATACGGTCCCACTGCTCTGGGTCCTGGGTAGCGATATTGCCCAGCAGCATCACGCCGGCATTGTTGATGATCGCGTCTACCGGGCCGAAGCGCGTCTCGGCTTCAGCAACGGCTGCCAGCACAGCCGCGCGGTCGGTGACATCGACCGCCAGCGCCAGGCTGTTGGGCAGCTGCAGTTGTTGCATGGGTGCCAGACGGCGGGACAGCAGCAACAGGGCGTGGCCACGGCTGGACAGCAGCTTGGCGGTGGCCAGGCCGATGCCGGAGCTGGCTCCGGTAATGACTACCAAAGGTTTATGGGTGTGGGTCATGGTCGCCATCCTGTTATCCGATTTGCCTATGGGTTAGAAGTAGAGCAAGTATAAAAGCGGCTTTTTCTTGCGAAAAATGGGAAATTCTTTTCGCAGCCATCGGCATCACTTATGGGTACCTCATGGATTATCGCCAGCTTCGCGCCTTCATCGCCGTGTTCGAAGAACGCAACATCACCGCCGCCGCGCGTTCGATACACCTCAGCCAACCGGCGCTTTCCGGTAGCATCAGGGCACTGGAGCAGGCGCTGGGCACCACGCTGTTCGTGCGCCAGGCCCGCGGCGTCGAGGTGACCGAGGATGCCCGCGCGCTGTACCCCGAAGCGCAGCGCATGGTCGCCGACGCCAACCGCCTGCTCGGCCGTTTCAAAGGCGATCGTGAACGTGCGCCGTTGCAGATCGGTGTGGAGCAGGACGTGAGTGCCGCTGTGCTGGGCCAGGTGGTGCTGGCAGCGGCGGGCATTCAGCCCCCGGTGCGCCTGCAACTGGTGAGCGGCTGCATGGGCGAGGTGCGGCTGGCCAGCGAAGAACTGCGCTGTGAAGATGAGTTGTTTCTGCCACTGCACAGCGACCCGTTCGTGCTCGCGGTTGCGCACCAAACAACAACTACTCAAGCGCGCTGGGTCACCTGCCCCGCACAGCCCAGCCATCAGCGCCTGCAACCTTTCTACAGCGGTATTCTGGTCGCAGAAGCAGACACCTTTGCCCTGGCTCTGGAGCTGGTTGCCGCAGGCGTGGGTGCCGCGATCGTGCCGGAGTCACTTGCCACCGAACACCGCGGTGTGCGCATCGAGCCAATGCCGCAGCTCGACCTGCGCCGGCGTATCGGCCTGTGCTACTCGGCCCAGGCGCTGACGCTTGACGGCGTCATTCAGTTGCGCGATGCCTTGCAGGGTTGAGTGACCGGTACCGGCCCTGTCGCTGGTCTCAGGTGCGCAGCACCTGTTCCCCGGCGTTGCGCGGCAAGCGAATGGCATCGGCCAACGCCACACAGGCAATCAAGGCAACGCCAATCAACGCCCAGTGGAAGTCGCTGACCGTCAACCCGCCTTCGCCGCCCCGCACCATCATCGCCACACGCAGCAGCAATGCCACCACCGCAACACCCAACGCCATCGCCAGCTGGAAGCACATGCTGAATAACGTCGACGCCTCGCCCATCTGCTGCTTGGGCACTTCGGCAAAGCCGACGGCGTTGTAGGTGGTGAACTGCATCGAGCGCGAAAGCCCGCCCACGAACAACACCACAGCCATCCCGTACCACGGCATGCCTTGCTGCAAGCCCAGGCAAGCCAGAATGCAACCAACGCCAATCAGCCCGTTGACCAGCAACACGCGGCGGAAACCATAGCGGCGCAGCAAGCCGGTGGTAAACGGCTTCATCGCCAGGTTGCCAGCGAAGATCGCCAGTACCAGCAGCCCGGCATCCACCGGCGACAAGCCGAAACCAATCTGCAGCAGCAACGGGATAAGGAACGGCAAGGCACTGATCGAGAGGCGGAATAAGGTCCCACCCACGATGCTGACCCTGAACGTGGGGATAGACAAGGTATCCAGTGGCAAAAGCGGCGATGGATGCCGCTGACAATGGCGAATCGCCAACCAGGTAAGCAAGCCGCCCAGCGACACCAGTGCCAGCCCGGCGCCCAGGCTACCCCCCGCCAGAGAGCCAAGCATTTCCAGGCCGACCAGCCACGCTGCACATGCCGACGCCAGGCAAACGAACCCCAGCGTGTCGAAGCGGCGCTTTTCAGCTGACCGCGCATCAGGAATCAGTAGCCAGGCCGCCGCAATGGCCAGCAACCCGAGGGGGATGTTCAGGTAAAAGATCCAGGGCCATGACCAATGCGTGACGATCAGGCCGCCAAGCGGTGGGCCCAATACTGGCGCCACCAGGCCAGGCCAGGCCAGGTGATTACCGCGAGCATTCTCACCAGGTCTTTTTTCTCGGTTGTGCGCAGCACCACCAACCGGCCCACCGGCACCATCAGCGCACCTCCAATGCCCTGCAGTACCCGAGCCCCGACAAAGGTTTCCAGGCTGGGGGCCATACCGCACAGCAACGAAGCCACGGTAAACAGCCCGATGGCGCCAGCAAAAACCCGTCGCGGGCCATAACGGTCGGCCACCCAGCCACTGAGTGGGATGAACACCGCAACGGCCAGCAAGTAGGCACTGATGCCGATATTCAGGCTGACCGCGCTTTCACCGAAGTCACTGGCCATTTGCGGCAGTGCCGTGGCAATCACGGTGGCGTCGAGGTTTTCCATGAAGAAGGTGATAGCGACCAGCAAGGCAATGCAGGTAGCGTGGCGGGAGGTATTGGTCACTGCCGGGCTAGACACGGTAGAGCTCCTTCGGGTCGGTGATGCATCATGGGCTTTTGAGCGCACCCTGTGGGCACGGACATGCCCACGCCCACAAAAGTCGATGCCTTGGCTCAAAGCATGCGCATGGCCGCACGCAACGCCAGCAGGTAGGTCTCTACGCCAAAGCCACAGATCTGCCCCCGCACCACGTCGGCAAACACCGAATGGTGCCGGAACGGCTCCCTGGCATGGATATTGGACATATGTACTTCTACCACCGGCGCTTCGAGAATGGCCAGTGCGTCGCGAATACCATAGCTGTAATGCGTCCACGCCCCGGCATTGATCAGCACCGCATCCACCCGTTCTTCAAACGCCTGGTGGATTCGCTCGCACATGGCGCCTTCAAAGTTGGTCTGGAAGCTCTCGACCCGCGCCCCCTGTTCCTCGCCCAGCGCACGCAAGGCCTGGTCGATATCGGCCAGCGTGGCCGTACCGTACTGGCGCGGGTCGCGTTTGCCGAACATGTTGTGGTTGATGCCGTGCAGCATCAGGACATTGGCGACCATGCCTTACTCCAGCGGGATCGTCAGGCGATCAATCACCGCACGCGTATCGGGCCGCACCCCGCGCCACCAGGCAAACGCTTCTGCCGCCTGTTCGACCAGCATGCCCACGCCGTCGGCCAGGTGTGTCACACCCCGCTCCCCGGCCAGGCGCAGGAAAGGCGTGAGGCCTTTGCCATACGCCAGTTCGTAGGCCAGCCGCGTGCCGCCAAGTACCCCGCCAGGTAACGGCGGCTGTTCACCGACAAGGCTGGCAGAAGTGGCATTGATCACGATGTCGAACGTTTGCCCTTCCAGCGCTTCGTAACGGCTGATACGCAACCTTGGGTGATCCAGCTCGTTGCGCAGCGCCAGGGCTTTGCTCATGTCGCGATTGGCAAGTACCAGCTCGCTGGGCCCAGCCTGCAGGAAGGGCAGTAACGCGCCACGAACCGCACCACCGGCGCCGAGCATCAGCACCCGACGGTTGCGCAGCGGCTCACCGAGGTTCTCTTCGATATCCCGCAGCAAGCCGATGCCATCGAAGTTCTCGGCGAAGATATGGCCATCCTCGAACTTTAGCGCATTGGCCGCCCGCGCCAGCTCAGCCCGCTCGCTGCGCCGGTCGGCAAGCTCGAAGGCGCGCAGCTTGAATGGCGCTGTGATATTCATGCCCCGCCCGCCAGCACTGCAAAATTGCAGTACCTGGGTCTCGAAACCCTCGAGCTCGCCCTCGATCGCGCCGTACTCCAGGGTCTGACCGCTGGCCTGGGCAAACAGGCCGTGGATCAACGGGGATTTAGTGTGGTTGATCGGTCGGCCAATCACTGCATAGCGGTCGCTCATCGTGCATCTCCGTGGGTGAACAGCACACCGGCCGCTTGCATGGCGGTGATTTCTTCGGGACTGAAGCCAAGCCCCGCAGCGACCTCGGCATTGTGCTGGCCAAGGTCCGGGGCAACCTGATGGATCGTGGTATCGCAGTCAGAAAAGCGGAACGGCAGATTGGGCAGGCGCAAGGTGCCGTAGCGCGGGTGCTGCTGTTCGATGACCATGTTGCGAGCCTGAATCTGCGGATCGGCCAGCACTTCATCAATGCGTTGCACTTTGGCGCTGGGAATGTCGATGCCATCGAGCAGCTGCAAGATGTCGGCGACCCGACGCACGCCGACCCAATCCCGGACTACCGCCAGAATCGCCTCGCGGTGTGCATTGCGGCCATTGAGCTTATGGTAGCGGCCATCGCTACCGAACCCAGGCGGGCCGCCATTGGCCTCGACCATGGCGGCGAAGCGCTGCCAGGCGTCGTCGACCTGAGCGGCGATGACCAGGTCGCCATCGGCTGCGCGGAAGACGCCATACAGGGTCGAGGTCGGCATGTCATGGCCGGTCTGCTCGGGTAGCACTGTGCCCTGCGACAACGTGTAGCACTGCACCGCATACTCGTGCATCGACACCAGCGTGTCGTACAGGGCCATGTCGATATGTTGTCCGCGTCCAGAGCTGACCCTGCCCAGCAACGCCGCGTTGATCGCCGCTACAGCATGGATACCGGTGTACATGTCGCCAAGGGAAATGCGCAGCAACGGCGGCGCTTCGCCCGGCACGCCAACCATCTGCATGATGCCGCTCTTGGCTTCGGCGATCAGCCCGAAGCCGGCGCGGTGGGCATCAGGCCCGGTGTGGCCGTAGGCGGAGATCGAGCAGTAAACCAGACGCGGGTTACGCGCCGACAGCTCGGCATAACCAAGGCCAAGCTTGTCCAGGGCACCTGGACGATAGTTCTCGATGAACACGTCGGCCGAATCAGTCAGGCGTTGCATGAAGGCTTTGCCACGCGGGTCCTTCATGTTGACGCTGACGCCCTGCTTGCCCATGTTCAACTGCAGGAAGTAGCCGCTCTGCTGCTCGTCCAGGGTAAACGCATGCTGGCGCCCGGCATCGCCGCTGCCCGGCCGTTCGACCTTGATCACCTCGGCCCCCAGCGCGGCCAGGCAGCGGCCCACATAAGGGCCGGCGAGGAAGTGGCTGTAGTCGATGACGCGGATACCCGCCAAAGGCAACGCCTGGCTCATGCTTCTGCCCTCCTTGGCACCATCAGGCGGTGCTCACCGCGCTGCACGACTTCGCCATTCTGGTTGATCAGTTCCGACGGCAAAACCACGATGCCCCAGCCCGGGCGACTTTTGCTGGGACGCATCGACCCCACGCGCATGCGTACCTGCAGCACATCGTTGACCTTGATCGGCAGTACGAAATCCCACGTCCAACCCAGCGACATGCCTGGCACGAAGCGGTATTGGCATTGGGTCTTCAAGCCATCGGCGATCGACAACCCGAACAAGCCGTGGGCGACCAGGCAGCCGAAATGGCTGGCATTGGCGTATTCCTCATCGACATGGACCGGGGTGTGGTCGCCGGTAAGGTCGGCGTAAGCCAGGATGCGCTCGCGGGTTACCGTGTAGGTGGGGCTGAGGCATTCATCGCCTTCGCGGGCATCGTCCCAGAATTTCTCCACTACGCTCATGCCGATACCTCCGCACGCGGGTCGATGGCCAGTGCCTGGGCGACGCAAGTGGCCGGCGAGGCCTGGATGAACTCAACTGCCAAACCGTCCGGCAGGCGCAGCCAGTTGCGGCCCTGAGGCATTTCGCTGACGCCGAAGCGCTGGGCTGCGGCAAGGGCGGCTTCGAGGTCCTCGCACATGATGCCCAGGTGGGCCATGCGCCCCTCCGGCCCGGCGAAGTCAGGCTGGTGAATGAACTGCAGGCCGCCCAGCGTCCAGTACTGCGTGGGCTGCTCGACATCGCCCTGCGCTTCTCGCAGGGCCATACCGCACACTTCGTTGAAGAAACGAATATGCCACTGAATGTCGCGCACCCAGAAGGCAACGTGTTCGAGGTAGGCTTTCGGCTGGCTCATGGGTTATCCCTTTTCTGGTGATCGGCCATCGCGCGTTCAATGCCCTTGATACAGGCCACCAAGGTCGCGTTGACGGGGGTGGCAACGCCATGGCGCTGGCCCCAGCGCACGACGGAGCCGTTGATGAAGTCGATTTCGGTGATCGAGCCTTTTTCCAGGCTCTGCAGCATCGAGGTACGGAAGCTTGCCGGCAGGCCCTCGGCGGCCAGTGCCCATGCCGCATCTGGGCTGGTAAGGCCCAGCCTGATACCGGCCCGTTGTGCAACGGCCATTGCCTCGGCCACGGCAGCCTTGGCGGTGCTCTCGAGCAACGGTTCGCTGTACAGCTGGCCATAACTGAGCATGGTGATACCGCTGAGCGCGCCGGTTGCGACATTCACCAGTAACTTGTCCCACATGGTGCCGAGGATATTGTCACTGACCGTGGTGGCCAGCCCCGCAGCATTGAAGGCCTCGGCGATGGCCTGCACGCGAGGCGTCAGTTGCCCGTCCAGTTCACCGATGTAAGTGTGCTTACCCGCCACGCCAGCTCGGATCGAACCCGGTGCCAACAACACACCGCCGACATAGGTTTTGCCCGCCAGTACTCGCGCTCTGCCGACGACCTCGGCCAGAATGTCTTCATGCCCGAGGCCGTTCTGCAGCGACAGTACCAGCGTCTGCGGCCCGAGCAGGGCCGTGGCACCGCCCATCGCTTCAGCGGTGTGGAACGACTTCACCAACACTACGACCAGGTCAACCACGCCCACGTCGTTGGCAGCGGTGGTGGCATTGACACGTACTTGCCGCTCGCCGTGTTCGTCCTGTACCTGCAAACCGTGCAGGTTGATGGCTTCGACATGCTCACGGCCACGGTTGAGCAGCCAGGTTTGGTGCCCGGCCTCACTCAACGCCGCGCCAATAGCGCAGCCCAGGGCACCGGCACCCAGAATGCAGATTTTCAAATCGCAGACCTCCTGTGGTTTGCGATTACCTTATGCAGCGTCTCCCGATCGGGCTATACAATGGCCTCAATACACCTATTGAGAATTGCAATAATGAGTGCCGCCGATGCCCTGCCCGAGCCCAAGTTGCTGCAACTGTTCGACCTGCTGTATCACTGCCGCAGCGTTACGCGTGCCGCAGAGCAGCTGGGCCAAAGCCAGCCAACCATCAGCATCTGGCTGGCCCGCCTGCGTCAGCAACTGAACGACCCGTTATTTGTCCGCACCCCCGGTGGCATGGCCCCGACTCCGCGCGCCGACCAGTTGATCGGGCCCTGCCGCGAAGTACTCGAATCGCTGCGTCGGCTGACGGCGTGGGAACCGCAATTCACACCCGCCACCGCGCAAAGACACTTTCGCCTGTGTGTCAGCGATGCCAGCCATATCACCTTGCTGCCGAGCATCCTCAACTACCTGCGCAGCCATGCCCCCGGCATTCGTCTGGAGGCGGCGCGCATCGACGGCAATAGCGAAAGTGCCCTGGAGTCGGGCGAGGCCGACCTGGCCATTGGTTTTGTGCCCTGGCTGGGAGGCGGGATGTATCAGCAGGTATTGTTCGATCAGGACTGGGTGTGCCTGAGCAATCGCCAGCACCCGCGCCTCGCCCATGGCATGAACGTGGCCCGCTACCAAGCCGAAGGCCATGTACAGATCAGCGCAGGCACCGGCCAGAAGTTGCTGGAGGCGGGGCTGGCCCGGGCGGGTATAGAGCGCCGGATCGTGCTGGATCTACCGGCGTTCCTGGGGCTGGGGATGATCGTTGGCAGCACCGACCTGGTCGCCACCCTACCAAGGCATATCGGCCAGACCCTTGCCGACATGCACGACCTGCAAGTGCACGACTGCCCATTCGCTGTGGAGGGCTTCACCGTGAAACAGCACTGGCATGCGCGCTATCACCAAGACAGTGGCAACCGCTGGCTCAGGGAAGTGATCCACGGTCTTTTCGGTCGATCGGCCTGATCCTGGCCCATGGATTACAGCGCGAGGATCATTTCATGCCAGGCCATGCCGCCATGGTCCGAAGGCGACGGTTTGACGTACTGATATCCCATCTTCTGGTACAGCGCCACATGCTGCTGCTTGCACATCAGGTGAATGGTCTGTTTGCCTGACGCCTTCATGCGGGCGATGAATTCGTCCATCAACCGCTTGGCGTAACCGTTGCCCTGGTGCGCAGGGTCCACCACCACCGACATGATCACCACGTTCGGTGCTGCCGGGTCATGGCCGACCAGTTCCTTGAAGTCTTCATCAGACATGACCACTTCGTAGGCGCAACCGCTATTGATGAAGCCGACGATTTCACCCATGTTTTCCAGGATGAGGAAGCCGTGCGGATACTGCGCGATGCGGGTGCGGATTTTTTCCAGCGTGGCCGCTTCATCTCCTTCATAGGCGCCGATTTCAATGGCGTAGCAGCGCTCGGCGTCTGCAACGGTGGGGGTACGGAACTGTAGGGTACTCATGACTGGCTCCCGGGGAACTTGAATGCGTCAGCCATGTTAAATCAGTCGCGGGCAAGCCGCTCCTATAGCCCAAGGGCTGGTGTTTTTTCGACCCACCGACGTGCGGGGCTCTCGCTCGCGCTTGCCGCCTACCCTTGCTGGCAAGCATGATTGACACATTGCCTTCTTGCCACGGATACACCCATGACAGCTGTACACTCCGACCTCTTGCAGCCGAGCCGCTGCCAACGCCTGAAAGCGGCTAGCAGCCGGGACCATGACAGCGTTGATCAACTGGTAATGGCGGCCCGGCCCTTCGAGAGCCACGAGCGTTATGGCCGCTTTCTGCAGGTGCAGCACCGTTTTCATGGCAGCCTAGTGGCGCTTTACCAGGATGACCAACTCAACCAGCGCCTGCCGGGCCTGGTGGCGCTGTCACGCTTCGCGGCAGTAGAGGACGACTTGCGTGACCTGGGCCTGTCGCTGCCAGCGCCGCCTCGACAAGTCAGCGCCAGCCCGGCCCAGGCGCTGGGATGGCTGTATTGCAGTGAAGGCTCGAACCTGGGGGCGGCGTTCCTGTTCAAGCAAACCCAGCGCCTGGGCCTGGATGGCGATCAGGGTGCCCGCCACCTGGCACCGCACCCCGATGGGCGCGCGTTGCACTGGCGCGAGTTCGTGGCCAGGCTTGATGGCCTGGTGCTGACTGACGAGCAAGAGGCCGAGGTGATTGTGGGTACGATTGCCGCGTTCGACAGTTACCGGGCACACCTGCGAGAAGTGTTCGCAAGCCAATGAACAGTAGATCGCTGCACGCGCACAGTCAGGCTTGTGGAACGTAGTGACCAGGCATCATAAATTTCTACAAGTTGTTGCTGTAGCGAACTTTTTCCCGTTTGCCGGTCTATGTGGGAGGCACAGAAAGGTAGCGGAACGCGAGACAAGGTTCGTCCACACCTGCTGGCCAGATGGCTCAATTGTTATCAGAGGTTGGCTTCGCTCATGAAAATACATGTCGCAAGGTTGGTGCTGCTCGGCCTGTTCTCGTTCGCGGCGGTGGGCACGGCATCCGCAACTCAAATGAAAGCACCGGTGGCGATGGCGCCTGCGGTTCAGTCACCGTTACAGCCTGCCGCCAACCCCTGGTCGAGGGTGGCCAGTGTAGCCAATGCACAGCCGGCCACGCTGCTGGCTCACGACGACGACCGCTGGCATGACCACAGAAGCGACTGGCGCCGTGAGCAGTGGCGGCGGGAGCAAGCCCGGCGGGACTGGGAGCGGCGGCGTGACTGGGAACGGCGCCGTGATTGGGAGCGCCGCCATGAGCGGGCCATGCACCAGCGCCACCATGGCGACTACCGTTATTACCGCCGTTGACCATCACGCCTGATGCGGGTCGCACGCTCTGTGGGACAGCTGTCTGGTGCTGCTTGATCTGGCCTCATCGCCGCCTGGCCAGCGCCCACAGGTACAGCGCAAGCTTCAGACTTATGCAGTACCTGTGAAAGCAGCCCCGGCAAGGGTTGCCGTGACGCTGAAATCTGGGGCCGCTATGCGGCCCTATCGCGACGCAAGGCCGCTCCCACAGGGTAAGTTTCCAATTCCGCTATCAGCTTTGCGCTGCATCAGGGGTATCCCCCGCCGCCTCTGCTTCCATCTTCAAGCGGTCTGCCTTGCAGATGTACTTGGGCTTGCGCGGCGCCAGTTTGGCATTGGCCTTTTTGGCATGCGCCTCCAATAGCTGCTTGATTTTCTTTCGACGATTCATAATCCACAGGGCCTGTCAGTGCGGTTTTGCAGACCACATAGTACCTGTGTGGTCGGCGTATTGCGCCAGTAAACATGGCGCCGGGTAACCGGCCAGCCCCTGTCAGTCGCCACGTTGACGTTATTTTCACACGCCGCAGATTAGCGTCACGCCCTTTAAGGTCACGGGCACATCCGCTGGCCGTCAAGGTACGACGAGGCATACGTGTCACACACTACATCCCCCACCGTGCGCACGCGCGTGGACTGGGCCGGCCTGGGCTGGCTGCTGCTGTTCTTCTGGTACTTCTCTGGCGTCACCCAGGCATTGCTGTTGTTCAGCGGTACTACCGGCTTCGCCGGTTTTCGCGATGCGTTCTTCCTCAGCAGCCTGTGGCTGGCCCCGGTGTTGCTGCTGCCCCGCTTCACCCGTGCCACGGCGGCCGTCATCGGCCTGGTGCTGTGGGCTGCATCGCTGGTGGGCTTGAGCTACTTCGGCATCTATCGCCAGGAGTTCTCGCAAAGCGTCATCTTCGTGATGTTCGAATCCAATACCGCCGAGGCCGGTGAATACTTCAGCCAGTACTTCAGTGTGTGGCTGGGCCTGGCGCTGCTGCTGTACACGCTGGGTGCGGTACTGCTGTGGAAGCGCGTGCGCCCGGTCAGCCTGCCCCTGCGCAGCCGCCTGCCGGTGGTGGCCCTGTTGCTGGTGGCCAACCTGGTGTACCCGTTCTACAAGCAGATGGTCACCCAGGAGCGCAACTTCGCCGATGCCGCCGAGAAGGTGCAGCAGCGCATGGAGCCCGCCGTGCCCTGGCAACTGCTGGTGGGCTACCGTCAGTACCGCCAGCAACTGGACAACATGCAGGAGTTGCTGGCGCAGAATGCCGCGTTACCGCCTCTGCAAAACCTGCGTGACAGCAGCGGTACGGCGCCACGCACCTTGGTGCTGGTGCTGGGCGAGTCCACCACCCGCGAGCACATGCACCTATACGGCTACAACCGCGACACCACACCCAACCTCGACGCACTGGCGGCCAGCGACAAGGGCCTGACGGTGTTCCGCGACGTGGTATCCCCACGCCCGTACACCATTGAGGTGATGCAGCAGATCCTCACCTTTGGCAACGAGCAAAACCCGGACCGCTTCCTTACCGATCCCTCGCTGATCAACCTGATGAAACAGGCAGGCTACAAGACCTTCTGGATCACCAACCAGCAGACCATGACCAAGCGCAACACCATGCTGACCACCTTCTCGCAGCAGACCGACGCGCCGGTCTACCTGAACAACCAGCGCAACCAGAACGCCAGCCAGTACGATGACGTGGTGCTGGCGCCGTTCGAGAAGGCCCTGCAAGACCCGGCGCCAAACAAGTTCATCATTGTGCACCTGCTGGGCACGCACATGGACTATCGCTTCCGCTACCCGAACGACTACGCGCACTTCACCGATGGCCAAGGCGTACCGAAAGTGCTGACGCCAGACCAGGTAGAAACCTACAACTTCTACGACAACGCGGTGCGCTACAACGACTACGTGGTTTCGAGCCTGATCAAGCGTTATGCGGCCGGCAGCCCCAATGGCTTCCTGCTGTACCTGTCTGACCACGGCGAAGACGTGTACAGCTCCGGCAACCACGACCGCCTGGGGCGCAACGAAGGCGCGCCGACCCGGCCGATGTACACCATCCCGTTCCTGCTGTGGACCTCGCCACGCTGGCAGGCCGAGCACCCCCGCGACCTGCAGGCGATGGCCAGCCGCCCTTACAGCAGTTCGCACCTGATCCATACCCTGTCCGACCTGGCCGGGCTGAGCTACGACCGCTTTGAGCCGGCCAAGAGCCTGGTGAGCACAGAATTTGTCGTGGCACCACGCTGGATTGGTGACCCGTACCGCAAGGATGGCTTGCGCGAGTTCGACCACCTGCCACTGGACAAGCCCGGGCAAGTGCAGGAAACGGCCAGTAATCACCAGTAGATCGTCACGTGTAGGGGCAGCCTTGTGCTGCGAAGAGGCCGGTATTGGAGGCATACGGATGCGTGGCCTGTACCGGCCGCTTCGCAGCACAAGGCTGCTCCAACAAGAATCGCGATAGGCCGTTTGCCGTATAAATTAAATTTAAATTGATTTTAGATTAAGTCTCAGCCACGCTCTGCCCACATTCCTGGTTTGCAGAGTACCCACCATGTCCGCAGCCCCCCGCGAACCCCGCAAGGACGGCGCCGTCACCCGTACGCGCATCCTCGAAGCCGCCGGCGAACTGTTCGCCGCACTGGGTTACGCCGAAACCAGCAACAAGGCCGTCGCGGCCAAGGCCGAGGTCGACCTGGCGTCGATCAATTACCATTTTGGCAGCCGCAATGGCCTGTACCTGGCCGTGCTCGACGAGGCCCGCCAACGCTTCCTCGACCTCAGCGACCTGCAACGCATCACCCAAGGCAGCCAGACACCGGCCGAAAAGCTGCGCGTGCTGGTGGAACTGGTGGTGTACAAGGCCACGCAGGCCCGGGACAACTGGCACTTGCGGGTACTGGCCGCAGAAATCCTCGCCCCCAGCCCTCATGGCCAGGCGCATCTGCAGGCGGCCGCGCCCCTGCGCCTGTCACTGCTCAAGGGGCTGTTCAGCGAGGTCAGCACCATCCCCGTCGACGAACCGGCCCTGACCCGCTGCATCCTGTGCGTCACAGCGCCGTGGGCAATGCTGCTGATCGGCCCGCGCGGCGGCTCCGGGGCGCTGCACGAAATTCTGCAGATGCCCAGCGAGGCCGTTGCTGCGCAGCTTTACCGCTTTGCCCTTGCAGGCCTGCAGGACGCTGGCCAGCAGCATGCCCAGGCCAACGCCACACCCAGCTGAGGTAAGCACCGTGCAACCTGTATCCAATGATACCTCCCCCGCCGCAACGGACGCGCAAACCTCCATTCCACTGCTGCTGGCAGCGCTGATGCTGGTGATGTTCCTGGCCGCCCTCGACCAGACCATCGTCTCGACCGCACTGCCAACCATCGTCAGCGACCTCGGTGGGCTGCGCTGGCTGTCGTGGGTGGTCACCGCCTACCTGCTGGCCTCCACGGTAGTGGTGCCGCTGTATGGCAAGTTCGGTGACCAGTTCGGCCGCAAGCGCGTGCTGCAGGTGGCCATCGTGCTGTTCCTGCTGGGCTCGGCCTTGTGTGGCGCAGCACAGGACATGGCCCAGCTGATCGTCTTCCGTACCCTGCAAGGGCTGGGTGGCGGCGGCTTGATGGTGGTGGCGATGGCCGCCATCGGTGATGTCATCCCGCCTGCCGAACGTGGCCGCTACCAGGGCCTGTTCGGTGGCGTGTTCGGCCTGGCCACCGTGGTAGGGCCGCTGATCGGCGGTTTTCTGGTCGAGCAACTGTCGTGGCACTGGATCTTCTACATCAACCTGCCCCTGGGCCTGCTGGCGCTGCTGGTTATCGGCAGTGTTTTCCGCCCGCACGTGGCCCTGGTACGGCATACGGTGGACTACATCGGCGCGTTCTTTCTTACCGTGGCATTGGCGGCCCTTGTACTCATCACCAGCCTGGGCGGCAGCTTGCTGGCGTGGCAGTCGCTGGACATGCTTTGCCTTTCGCTGTTCGCCCTGATCGGCCTGGTCGGCTTCGTCCTGGAACAACGCCGCGCCGCCGAGCCCATCATGCCGCTGCACCTGTTCCGTCACCGTACCTTCGTGCTTGCCGGGCTGATAGGTTTCATCGTCGGGGTGTCGCTGTTCGGCGCGGTCACCTTCCTGCCGCTGTACATGCAGGTAGTCAAGGACGCCACGCCCACCAGCGCCGGGCTGCAGATGCTGCCGCTGATGGGTGGCCTGCTGGTGGTGTCGGCGATTACCGGGCGGCTGATCAGCCGCTGGGGGCGTTACCGGGTGTTCCCGATCCTCGGCACGTTGCTGCAAGCCATTGCCCTGGGCCTGCTCAGCCGGCTGGAGCTGGATACCCCCATGGCGCTGATGAACCTGTACATGGGCTTGCTGGGTGCCGGCCTGGGGATGGTCATGCAGGTGCTGATCCTGGCCGTGCAGAACAGCGTCGAGTTGCGCCACATGGGCGTGGCGACCTCAGGGGCCACCTTGTTCCGCTCGATTGGCGGCGCCATTGGCGTGTCGTTGTTCGGCGCCCTGTTCTCGCATGCCTTGCTGGGTGGCCTGGGCAGTGACTTCGCCGCCAGTGCCGGGGGAGCCGCAAGCCTTTCGCCAGCTGCCGTCCATGCCCTGCCCGCCGCCCTGCAGCACAGCTACCTGCAGGCATTTTCCGGGGCGATGCATGGCGTGTTCCTGCTGGCCGCAGCGATCACCAGCGTGGCTTTCGCACTGTCCTGGCTGCTGCGTGAGGTGCCGCTACGCAAAGCGACGCAGGGTTGACGACAGGCCTTCAGGCAGCTTGCAAGCAGCTACCCCGACCGGCACTGCCCCGCACCGCCTCGGCCAGCTTGCGCAGGTTGGCCTGATGCGCATTCACCAGGCTGGTGATGCTGTTGTCAGCCACCGTCTGCACCGAGGTGCGGCAGGTCAGCTCAGCCTGCCCTACCCGCTTCAGCCGCCACACAGCGTCCAGCGAGGCATAGCGCCCCGGCACCGTATCGAAGCGCTGTACGTCCACCCGCAGTGCCGCAGTGCCGCCACCCGCTGGCCCACCCAGCTGGTCCTGCAAGGCGCTGCGAAACTCGTCCACCAGGTTGGCACCCCACCATTCTGTCTCAAGAATGGCCAGGCCACTCTGCCCTTGCCGCACCACCAGTTGCGGGCGGTCAACCTGCGGCGGCACGACTACCCGGGTCACCTGGATGTGCTGGCCGCTGTCGCGCATCGGCTCGCTCGGGACCAACGTGTGATAGTTGTTCGGTGTACTGCTGCAGCCCCCGAGCCACACCAGCAGGCTGGCCACACAGACATTGCGCAGTCGTTGCATCGGCTGTCTCCTCAGGGTTCAAGCGCTGCGGCGCCGGCCGCTTTCGGCCGCCCCCGAATCAGCGACTCGGGGTGCCGGCCCAGGTAGTCGGCCAGGTCACGCAGCGAACGCGACATGCGTTCCAGTTCGTCCAGCGTTTCACCCATCCGCTCGCGCTGCGGCGAGTCCTCGGAAATGGCCGCATTGGCCGTGCGCAGGGTCTTGTGCACTTCATCCAGTGCCACCTTCACATCCGGTAGCGTCTGGCCATTGAACTGTTTGAGGCTGGCGCGCAGCTCACGCAGGCTGCCGTCCAGGTTGTTGGCGATGCTTTCCAGCGGCAGCTTGGCAATGCGCTCGACTACGCGCTGCAGCTGCTCCTGCAACTGCTCCAGGCTACCCGGCAACGTGGGGATGGTGATGGGGTTGGCGGCCATGTCGAAGGCCACCTTGGGAGTATTCGGGTAAAAGTCCAGGGATATGAACATTTGCCCGGTGATCAGGTTGCCGCTACGCGCCTGGGCCCGTAGCCCATGCTCGACGAAGGTACCGATCAGTCGCCGCGCCCCATCCATATCGCCCTCGGTGTGCTTGAACACCGCCAGCATCTTGCGTTGCACCGGCCCTAGCCGCTGCGGGTAGACCACCGCATCGACCACCACCGGGAAGGCCTGCCGCTCGGCATCGTAGTCAAGCTTGATCGAGGTGACCCGGCCAAACTCCACACCTTTGAACTCCACCGGTGCGCCCACCGACAGGCCGCGCATGGCCTGGTCGAAGCGCAGCTGCAGGTATTGCGCCTGGCCATTGGGAGGGGCCAACGCAGCGTCTCGGTCGGCAAACAGCTGGAAGCGGGCCTGATCGGCAGCGGGCTCGGCTTGCGGGGCAAAATCGGGCGAGCCGAAGGCCAGCCCTCCCACCAGGATCGATGACAGCGACTCAGTATCGACTTTCAGGCCGTTGGCGCCAATCTGCATGTCGACGCCACTGGCATTCCAGAAGCGGCTATCCGCGGTGACGAAACTGTCGTAGGGAGCCTGCACAAACACGCCTATCTCTACCCCTTTGCCATCGTCCTGCAGGGCAAAGGACACCACCTCACCCACCGGGATCTTGCGGTAGTAGATCGACGAACCGACATCCAGCGAGCCCAGGTCGCTGGCGGTAAGGAAAAAGCGCTTGCCCTTTTCGTCGAAGGTAATGGGTGGCGGCAGTTCCAGGCCGACAAAGGACTTTTCCGGTGCTTTCGATTCACCGGAATCGGCCCCGATGAAGCTGCCAGACAGCAATGTATCCACGCCGGAAATTCCGCCCACACCGATGCGCGGGCGCACCACCCAGAAGCGCGCGCCCTCAGTGGCAAACGCGCGGGCATCGTTGGACAACTGCACCTTGGCGACCACGCTTTTCTTGTCGTCGGCCAGGTCCACCGTAGTGACTTCGCCAATCACCACGCTGCGGTACTTGACCTGGGTCTTGCCCGCCACCAGCCCCTCCCCGGAGTGGAAGGAAATGGCAATGACTGGCCCCTGCTGCATCCAGTTACGCACCACCAGTGAAGCGCCAATCAGGACTGCCAGAATCGGCACGATCCACACCAGCGACACACTCCAGCGCCGGGTGCGTACCTCAACCTGCCCCGCGCCTTCACGCTCGTCAGTCTGCTGCCCCATCAGTGCGGCCTCCCCTCGTTGGCACGGCTATCCCAGATCAGGCGTGGATCGAAGCTCATCGCAGAAAGCATGGTCAGCACCACCACCATGCCAAAGAACAGGATGCCCACGCGCGGCTCGATGGTGCCCAGCCCGCGCAGTTGCACCAACGCCGCCACCAGCGCCACTACCATGACATCGAGCATCGACCAGTACCCGATCAGCTCGACGAGACGGTACAGTTGCGAGCGCTGCCGGCAGGCCCAGGTGGAACGCTGCTGGACGGTGAGCAGCAACAGGCCGAGCGAGAAGAACTTGATGGCCGGCACCCCCACGCTGGCAATGAAGATAATCAGCGCGATGTCCCAGGCGCCGGCCTCCCAGAACTCCAGCACGCCACCACCAATGGTGCTTTCACTGCCACTGCCAAGCATTTGGGTGTGCATCACCGGCAGCAGGTTGGCAGGGATATAGAACACCAACGCCGCCAGCAGAAACGCCCAGCCCCGAGTGATGGCATTGGCCTTGCGTCGGTGGATGGCTGCACCGCAGCGGGTGCATCTGTGAGCGCCGCTAGTCAGCTCACAGGCCTGGCCGCAGCCATGGCACAGGCACAGGCCCAGCTCGTCGGCGTTGGCCGGGTCATTCATACCTGCACCCACAAGTCGCGAATATCCTTGCCGGCGATATGGATGATCAGCATGCTCAACGCGGCCAAGGCCAGCAGGCCGATACCGGGGATCACATCGAGCAGCCCGGCCAGCTTGATCACCGCCACCATGGCCCCCAGCAGGCACACTTCCAGCATGCTCCACGGGCGCAGGCTTTCCAGGCCGCGCATGCACAGGGCAAAACCGGGGGCACGCTGGCCGGCCAGGGCAAAACTCAACACCCAGCACAACAGAGCAATCTGCAGCAGCGGGGCGAAGATGATCGACAGTGCCATGACCAGTGCAATGAAGGTGATGCTGCCGTGACTGAGGATCTGCACCGCATCCCATAACGTCGCCGAGTGGGTCAGCCCCTGCATGCCGATGGTCATCACCGGGTAGGCGTTGGCGAACACCAGCAGTATGCCGCCGGTCACACTCAAGGCGAGCCGCTGCTCGATGGTCAATGACGTATGCCGATACAGTACGCCGCCACAGCGCCGGCAAAGGGCGCGCTCGTGCTTGAGCAGTGGCGCACGCTGGTACACCGTGTCGCAGTACTCACAGATGATCAGATCCTGGCACTGAGTCATTTCGATTCCCACGGACAGGGCTGCAAGCTGCACCTAAGTCAGCAAGCCTAGACGGGAAAAATGCAATGCGCGCGGCGGTATGCGCCCGCGTACGGACCGGCGCAGCCAAGGGGAGGCTTAAACCCAGGCCCAGCCCAGTGCCTACAGCAGTTGCCTGCAACGGCGCGGCTATCAGGTCAACCCTTGATCGGCGGGCATTCCATGCTGCTAGTGCGTGCCGCACGGCATGCCCGCCTCAGAACTTCGCCAGTTCTTCCCGGCAAAACTCCACAAACAACTGTGCAGGCTTGGTCAGTTGCACCCGCTTCAACCACGCCGCCGCCAGCCCCGACAACGCCACCGGCTCGGCGATATCCAGGATGGCCAGACGCTGGCCGTCGTAGGTGTATTCCGAATGCGGCCGGGTCACCAGCAGCGAAAAACCGAAGCCCTGCCCGACCATGCCACGCACCATCTCGATCGACGGCGAGCTGAAGACGATGTTCGGCGTCAGGCCCATCTCGTTGAACAGGCTGACGAAGTAGGTGCGGCTGGGGGCCACGTCCAGCAGGATCATAGGCTCCGGGCACAGGTCGCGGAGCGACACGTGGGCCTGGCCGGCAAAGCGGTGGTTTTCCGGCAGCAGCACGTAGGGCTTTTGCGGCGGCATCAACGGCTCGGCTTCGATGGTGCCGTCCAGGTCATGATCATAAAGAAACGCCAGATCGAACGTGCCGGCGGTCAAGCCCTGGATCAGCTCCTGCTGCTCGCCGTCGCGCAGGCGGATATCCACGCCGGGGTAACGCTGGCGAAAGCCGGCGATCAGCCGCGGCAGATACAGCGGTGCGACGGTTTCGAAACAGCCAATGTCGATCTGCCCCGCCACGGTGTCGTTGTCGGCCAGGGCGTTCTGCTCGAATTCATGGGCCATCTGCAGCAGCGACCGGGTCTTGGCGTAGAAGCGCTTGCCGCTGGGCGTCAGTGATACGCCTTGGGCGTGGTGGCGGATGAACAACTGCACACCAAAGCTTTCTTCCAGGCTCTTGATGGCCGTGGAAATGGACGGCTGGGCAATGTACAGCTGGCGCGAGGCCTCAGCCACGCTGCCGGCCTCCACGGTGGTGACGAAGTACTTCAGTTGTCGCAAGGTATAGGCAGCCACAGGGTACCTCTCTGACGCTGGTCTGGGCAGACTGGGATCATGCCTGACACTTTACCCCTGACCAGCGGCGAGTGGGTGCTGAGAGCGGAAGGATTTACCTATGCCTTGCACAGGTTTTTTGTATGGGCCGAGTTGCCCCGGCCCGTTGCTTCACTCGAATTCCGGGTTCTCCGGAACGCAGTCCTCCCCAATCTGCTTGTACCCCGACTCACAGCCCATTGCGCAAACCGGGGCCACGCTACGCTTGCGCCGGGACAGCGTTGCAGACGGCTTGGCGGCATCCGCCTGATCCTCATCACGGGTGTCTGGCAGGTCTTTCATCGGTTCATCTTGCACGCATTGCACTCCTTGGTGGGTTAGGTAAGGCCAGGCCAACGATAGGTCGCGCATCCACTGCCACGCAGCGGGAAAAAAGCCCCACAGGCAATGCAGCCACTGGTCAAAAACGCCCTAACGTCTTTACTGATAGTCATCGGCCCCAGGTAAACGGTGTGCGCTTATGAAGATCGTGGTCACCAGCATTCTCGTCGACGACCAGGCCAAGGCCCTGGCCTTCTACCACTACGTACTCGGTTTCGAGCCCAGACATGACATTCCCATGGGCCGGCACCGCTGGCTGACCCTGACCTCCCCCAACGATCCCAGTGGCGTCGAACTGCTGCTCGAGCCCGACGCGCACCCGGCGGCCAGGGTGTACAAGGCCGCCTTAAAGCAGGACGGGATCCCCGCCACTTCGTTTGGCGTACGTGATATCCAGGCCGAATACACACGGCTGTGTGCAGCGGGCGTGCAGTTCACCCGGCCGCCCACCGACATGGGCCCCGTCACCGTGGCCGTATTCGATGACACCTGTGGCAACCTGATCCAGATCGCCCAGAAACACTGACACCCCAACGCGCACCAATAAGGAAAACAGATGCGCCACGAATTCAGCGAAGTACTCAACGACCTGGTCGATTACTTTCTGCTTGGCGATATCCAGCTGCTCGAGCGCTTCAAGCAAGAGCATGAGCTTGCAGATGACCTGGCCTACGCCTTCACCCATGACGACAGCGGCGACAAGGCGGTGCGCGAAGGCATCGTGCTGCCGCTGGCCGGGGTCGACAACCTGCCTTACCGCATCCCGTTCACGCTCGATGGCCATACCCCGGCCCTGCGCGAAGCCGGCAGCCGGCTCAAGCACCGGCGCAATGGCTATGTGCTGCGCGTGGAGCATGGGGCGCTGATGCTGTACACCTGGCGCATCCTGCAGCACTTCACGCCCAAGACCCTGGGTGACCTGATTGCCCGCTACCAAGTGCCGGGGCGGCCCATCATCGAGCTGGACAACGGCTGGTATGACGTGGAAGTGCTGGCGGGGGCACTGGTGCGCGACGGGCTGTACGAGCCGGCGTTCGAATTCGTGTTGAAAAAGCGCTGGAGCCGGGGTGAGCCAGTTGACGTGGATACGGGGTATACCTTCGGCTTGCGAGGGTACTTCGACTGATTGACTGCCTGTGCCGGCCGCTTCGCGGGTAAACCCGCTCCCACATGTACAACACAGTCTGTGAGAGCGGGTTTGCCCGCAAAGCGGCCGGCACAGCTGCCCCATCAGTTGATATCCCGGTCCTTGGTCTCTGGCAGGAACAGTATCCCCAACACCGCCGTCATTACCGCGATCACGATCGGGTACCACAAGCCGTAATAGATATCCCCGGTAGCCGCCACCATGGCAAACGCAACCGTGGGCAAGAAGCCGCCGAACCAGCCATTACCGATGTGATAAGGCAGCGACATCGAGGTGTAGCGGATACGCGCCGGGAACAGCTCCACCAGCCAGGCAGCGATTGGCCCGTAGACCATGGTCACGTAGATCACCAGGATGGTCAGCAACAGCAGCACCATCGGGTAGTGGATCTTCGCGGGGTCGGCCTTTTCCGGGTAGCCTGCTTCTTTCAACGCACCACTCAAGGTGGCGGTAAACGCCTCGTTCTGCACTTTGAAATCCGCTGCGGCCATGCTGCTGCCTTCAAAGCTTGGCAGTACCCGCTCACCGATACGAATCTGCGCCACGCTGCCAGGTTCGGCCGCCTGGTTGGTGTAAGGAATGGCGCGCTTGGCCAGCAGGCTCTTGGCAATGTCGCAGGAGCTGGTGAATTTGGCCTTGCCCACCGGGTCGAACTGGAACGCGCACTGGCCAGGGTCAGCCACCACCACGACCGGGTTCTGCTCCTGGGCGACGAACACGTCCGGGTTGCCGTACTCGGTCAGCGCCTTGAAGATCGGGAAATAGGTCAGCGCAGCGATGATGCAGCCGGCCATGATGATTTTCTTGCGGCCAATGCGGTCGGACAGGCTGCCGAAGAATATGAAGAACGGCGTGCCGATCAGCAACGAGCCAGCAATCAGCAGGTTGGCCGTCTGCGGCTCGATCTTGAGCATCTGCAACAGGAAGAACAGTGCATAGAACTGCCCGGTGTACCAGACCACGGCCTGCCCGGCGGTGCCGCCCAGCAGCGACATGATCACCACCTTGAGGTTGTCCCAGCGGGCGAACGACTCGGTCAGCGGTGCCTTGGATGCCTTGCCCTCGGCCTTCATCTTAAGGAACACCGGCGACTCGTTGAGCTGCATGCGGATGTACACCGAGATTGCCAGCAGCAGGATCGACAGCAGGAACGGTACCCGCCAGCCCCAGGCCTCGAACACCTCGGTACCCATGACCGTGCGGCAGGTCATGATGACCAGCAGCGACAGGAACAGCCCCAAGGTCGCGGTGGTCTGGATCCAGGCGGTAAAGAAGCCGCGTCGGCCCTTCGGCGCATGTTCAGCCACATAGGTGGCCGCCCCGCCGTACTCGCCACCGAGGGCCAGGCCCTGCAGCAAGCGCAAGGTCACGAGGATGATCGGCGCTGCCACGCCGATCGCGCTGTAGCTCGGTAGCAGGCCCACCAGTGCCGTGGACAGGCCCATGATCACAATGGTGATGAGGAAGGTGTGCTTGCGCCCGATCATGTCGCCCAGGCGACCGAACACGATAGCCCCGAATGGCCGTACGGCAAAACCGGCGGCAAAGGCCATCAAGGCGAAGATGAACGAGGTGGTTTCATTGACACCGGCAAAGAAGTGCTTGGCGATGATCGCGGCCAGTGAACCATACAGGTAGAAGTCGTACCATTCGAACACCGTGCCCAGAGACGAGGCGAAGATGACCTTGCGCTCCTCCTTGGTAATGCCGCGTTGGGGCGCGCTACTGCCCGTGGATGCGCTGTCGATAACCGCCATGGGTTGCCTCCGTCTTGTCGTCATGCAGGCCGGAGCACCTCACAGGGAGTGAGTCACATCCCTTTCACCGTCGCACCCAGGCCCTAGGGCTTGCTTTGGTTGCGCGAAGCACGACGAGGCGGGCCGCCTCGGATCGCAGCAAGGTAAATGAAGCATAATCGGCTTTGCCGGGATATCCACCCGCCTGGCGCTACACAAGAGGGCGGCATGAACGACAAGGCAACACCGGGCTGGCAGGGCGACATCTGGTTGGCTGACGATTACTGCCTGCTGCGGTCTACGCTCGGCAGGACCGACAGCCACGTGCACTACGCGCATCAGATACTTGTCGGCCTCGGTGCGGATGTCGAGGTGCGCCTGGGCGAGCAGATCTGCAGCGGCCCGCAGGTGCTGATCGCGTCGCGGCAACCCCATGCCATCCTCAGTCATGGCGTACCCTGCCTTACCCTGTTCGCCGAACCGCTGGCGTTCGACCTGGCAGGCCTTGCCCAGGCCTGCGAGCAAGCCGGCAACAGCGCAGAGCTTCTGGCTGAGAGCCTGGGGCGCTGGCCGCGTCGCCCGCTCGACCCGCGACTGGAAAAAGCCCTCGAGCGAATTCGCGCACTCGACCACAAGACATTGCCGGCCCAGGAACTGGCCAGCACTGCAGCGCTGTCGATCAGCCAGCTGGAACGCCTGTTCAGCGGCTCACTGAAACTGTCAGTGCGCCGGCTGGTGCTGTGGCAGCGCTTGCGCGTGGCCCTGCAACGGGCGCTGGGCGGCGCCAGCCTGACCGAAGCGGCATTGGCGGCGGGGTTTGCCGACTCGGCGCATTTCACCCGCAGCGTTCGCCACCAGTTCGGCCTCAGCCCCCGGTCAGTTTTGCGTCACTTGCGCCTCCGTACGCTCGGCTAAAGCCTGGCGCAGTCCGACCGGCAATAGCGCAGGTGGGTGAAACTCCCCGCTCACCCACGGCTCACGCAATTGCGCCAGGTACGCCTGCGGGTAGTCAGGCCGATCACCGATGCCCATGTCGTCATCCGCCAGCGCATAGCCTGGCAAGTACAGTAGCGTGCCAAGCAGGCGGTCCCAGAGCGGAAAGAACAGCGCAAAGTTGACGTCGCCGGTGCGGCCGTACTTCAGGTGATGCAGGCGATGCACCGGCGCCCAGGCAAACACATGGCGCAAGCCGCCGATGCGCATGTCCACATTACTGTGCTGTAACAACAGCTGGATAGACACACTGAATGCCAGCAACGCTGCCACATCCACGGGTAAGCCGAGCAGTAGCAGCGGCAAGGTGCCGCCCAAGGTTTCGAGCAACTGGTGAAGAGGGTGTTTCATCAACCCATTGAAGCCGTACAAGCGGGTGACACTGTGGTGCACCGCATGCAGCCGCCACAGCAGCGGGCTACGGTGGCTGGCGTAATGCACCAGGGTGATGCCCAGGTCGGCCAACGCAATGGCCAGCAGCAACTGCAAGGCCAACGGCCACTGATCAGGCCAAAACCCTGCTCCCGGCAGCCAGTGGGCAAGCAGCGGGATGCCCGCCACACTGCAGAGGGTCAGGCATTCGTTGATCAGTGCATGGCAAAGGTCGCGGCGGCCATCGCCTTGTGTCTGGTTCCAGGCGGCCTTGTAGGGGATGAGTCGTTCGCAGGTGAATGACAGCAACACCGCACTGGCCAGCAGTGGCAGCAGCCACAACGGGTGGTCTGCCAATGACAGTGCCGCGGCAATGTAACCGAAGAAAAATAGCGGGGCGTAGAGGGTGCGCATGGGTGACTCCAGGTTGTCAGGAGCCACCAGTGTCGGGCCTGAGGCCAGGTAGGCGCTTGAAAGAACGGCGCATGCACGCCGCTGAATCGGGGATGAATGCCCCCTTGGGTTCTGCTGCCACACAGAGACAGTGGTCTTGTGGAAGCGGGCTTTGCCGGTGTTCGCGGGCCAAGCCTGTTTCCACAGGGGCCGCGTCAAAGTCGAGAAAACCGTTCGATCCAGTGCTCGCGAATGTACAGGTCGCTCATATCGCCTCCGCGACTGGCCCCTTCAACTCCACCTGGTTGCCATCCGGGTCGTAGCAGTACAGGGACAGCCCCTCGCCTTCGGCGCCATAACGCTTTTCTGCGGGCTCGACCGTTACCCCGGCGGCTTCCAGGTAGGCGGTCAATGCGGCCTCGTCGAACGGCTCGATCCGCAGGCAGAAATGGTGCAGGTTGCGCCCCTCCACCCCCGGTGC